>NZ_NQWI01000134.1 GCF_002532535.1 Candidatus Viridilinea mediisalina | reverse complement strand
CCGCCACCCGGAAAGATCCAGAACTGATGACCGTTCGTGCGGTCGTAAACCTTGACGAGCAGGACATGATGGTCACGCACAATCGCGGCTTGGTAACGAATATCGCGCTGTGGCATAGGTTGTGCCTCTCATACCAGTTACGAGTAATGAGTGACAAGTGACAAGCAGGGTATACCTCATTGCAATGCGGTCTGACATAATTTGCTATGCGGCATATTCAACGGCAATCGGTATCATTTCTCAAACATGGTTTCAGGTGCCTGGTTTCAGGTTTCAGCCTGAGCGCATCAGGATGCAGTGCGTGAGGCTACACTGTAACGTGGCAGTGCGCCACACCTTTGTCGCCGTCGTTGATTGGCTCGTCCTATGGCTGTTGCCATGCAATCACTCCAAATGATCATGAAACTTGGCCCCCAAACAGATCTGCAAGCTCTGCTGAAGATGGGCGCGCAACTTGCTATAGGCCAGTGCGCCACTCACATGGCCCTTGTCTAGCGTGGTGATCGCAACGGTAGGGCCATAGGCTGCGTGCTGCGTCTCGTAGCGAATATACTGGTCATGGAGCCCCAACAGCGGAAAGAGATTCGCGTGGCTCACACGTTGGTAGGCTGCGCTGAAGCTGAGGGCATGGGCGATGGCCTGCTCTGCCGCTGGATTGGATACGTTGACAAGCCGACGATAGATCGAGTGTAAGAAGACATCCTCTATACGCGGGCCTGCGAGCAGCGGCGCATAGCAATCGGCACTGTTGTGGTAGCTGTGATGAATGTTGGTAACAAAGCCGCCCAGACTGGTTCCGGTAATCATCACTGGCCCTTGGCCCGCAGCGCGGCAAGCTTGAACCAGACCCTCGATCAGTGTCACCGAGGTGGCCAGCATGGTTACATAGTTACGCAGATCGGCGATGCTCGCAATGAAGGCGCGTGCCGAACGATTAAAGGGGGCGCGCACAAAAATGAGGTTGGCAGTAAGCTCTTGCTGCGCCCGTCCCAAGATTTGCCGAAAGCTCTGCTCGATTGGATTCTCGCTTGTCCCATGGTGATAGATGATCACCGGGCGGGCTGTGGTGGCCCAACTTGCTACACGAAAGCCCGGATCGATGAGGCCTACGGGTGTCCGTGCTTGGAGCGCAACTGCGCCGACATCGGTGAGTGGCGGCACCTCTAGGTCAATCTTGGGCAGCAACGCACCCAGTGGTTCGCTTTCGACACTCCGGCGGAAATATTTCGCCCGCGCCAAGAGCAGGGCCGAAAGATTCATCGTGAGACGGTCACCTATGATATGCCAATTTCGCATGACAATGCTCCGCTGTATAGTCCTTTGGGCTGCATCACCGCACTACCTCAGCATACTCGCTCTCTTGGCAACTACCCTCAGTCTGCCGAACGATTATCCATGGTTCGGTCGGCTGATGTGTAACTTGTCACCCTATGAACGCATCCACGCGCTTGAATGTCATTAGATGTTTTTGTACAAAAATACAAAAAGTAAACATAAGTACTCTACTTGCCCCCCAGTCCAACAATCGCCGAGCGACTAGCTTCAATGCCGAGGCCCCAAGCTAGTAGGATGGTATGATCGGCACCACCCTCATCGCCCGCGTGCTATGGTACACTGACTCACACATGAAGAGCAGTAGGATACCCCGCAACAAAGGAGTTTGATGATGGCGCGTCCTGAGCTTCACGCTGCTGCTGAATTGCCCGGCGCGATGTTGCTGCCCCACACGGCGACGTTGCCTCCGGTGCCCCTTGAGCATACCACGATTGCTATAGATGTGGTTGGGCCGCTCGCCACAACCCAGGTGACGCAGTGCTTTCGTAATAGCCACACGGCCCCCCTTGATGCGCTCTATGTCTTTCCGTTGCCCGCTGAGGCGGCGGTGACTGGCTTTCGCTTGCGGGTGGGTCAGCGTGTGATTGAGGGTTCCTTGCGCCCCCAAGCGGAGGCGCAGGCATCTTTTGAGGCCGCAGCGGCGCGGGGGGCCGATGCGGCCCTGTTGGCACGCCAGCGCCCGAATCTCTTTAGCCTTGAAGTGGCGAACCTGCAACCCGGTGAACTGGTTGAAACAGAGCTCAATT
Organism: Candidatus Viridilinea mediisalina; assembly: GCF_002532535.1. GTDB lineage: Bacteria > Chloroflexota > Chloroflexia > Chloroflexales > Chloroflexaceae > Viridilinea > Viridilinea mediisalina. The sequence continues at coordinate 10,182 of NZ_NQWI01000134.1, read as the reverse complement.
TCTTTAGCCAAGTGCCCTTTGATGATGGCTGGTTTACGCTGACTATGCCCACGGTGGTGCTGCCGCGCTACCAGCCCGCCGCTGCGCCCACTGGCCCCAAAGAGGGCCAGGTGCCGCTCTTGCCCAAAGATGCGCCGGGGCATACCCTAAGTATGCAGATCAGCCTTGATGTCGGGCGCAAGCTGCAATTGGAGACCCAGGGCTTTCCGTGTGAGACGATTGAGCAGCGGGGCCGGACGCTTGTGCGTCTGAGCGATCCGGCTGCTGTGCCCGACCGCGATGCGCTGCTGCGCTACCGTCCCGCTGGTGAGGGCTATGCTGCTGCTACCTTTGCCTACCGCGCCGCTGGGCAGGCTGGTGCAACTCTGCTGATGCTGACGCCACGGGCATTGCCTAGTAACGCCGAGATTCTGCCGCGTGAACTGCTCTTTGTCTTTGACCGCAGCGGTTCGATGGCTGGCGATAGCATTGTGCAGGCCCGCAATGCGCTGCGAGCCTGTCTGCGGGCGCTCAATCCCGACGATACCTTCAATATCTTCCCCTTCGATAATGTCGTCGAGCAACTTGCGCCTGCGCCGCTGCCCTTCACCCAAGCGGCCCTCGACCAAGCCGATCAGTTTATTGCCCAGATTCATGCCCGCGGCGGTACCGAAATTGCCGGGGCGATTGGTCAGGCGCTCAGTCAGCCACGCGATCCCCAACGGCTACGCATGATCGTCTTTCTCACCGATGGCGCAGTAGGCAACGAGGACCGCGTCTTGCAGCAATTGGCCGCCCAACTGAATGAGGCGCGTGTCTTTGCCTTTGGGCTCGGTTCGGCGGTCAATCGCTTCCTGCTTGATCGGTTGGCGACCATTGGGCGCGGCTGTGCCGAGTATATCCTCAACGATGAGCCGATTGAGCCTGCGGTGGAACGTTTCCAGCGCCGCGCTGGTATGCCGCTGCTGCGTGATCTGAGTGTGGATTGGGGCGGGGCACTTGTGCGTGAGGCGCTACCCGAGCCCTTGCCCGATCTCTACGCTGGCCAGCCCTTGGTCCTCTTGGCCCGTTATGCCGCCACACGCGACCAAGCAACCACAGTGACGATCAAGGGGCGCACGGCCCAGGGCAGCTATAGTGAACAGCTTGCCCTTGAGCTTCCGCTGGCCACCCCCGATCGCGGCGGAGCTTGGGCCGCACTGCCGCAACTCTGGGCGCGGGCGCGGCTTGAGGCGCTTGAGGATGAAGCGCGCCTTGCCGCGAGCGAGCACAGCAAACACCGCGATCAAGCGGCAGCCCTTGCCCTAGAGTATGGCCTGCTCAGTGCCCACACATCCTTTGTGGCGATTGAGGAGGCACCTGCCGACGCCGATGGGCGGCGTAGTGATCAGAAAATAGTGGTACCAGTGCATCTGCCAGCGGGTACGCGGCGTGAAGCCTTTGAACCCGAGCCTGGGCCGTTGGGGGGGCAGCACTTCGCAGCCATGCGGGTTGCTCGTTCCGCAGCACTGCCCAAAGGGCTTAAGAGCCTAGCTTCGCGCTCTGGGATGTCAGCTATGCTGCTGGGTAGCGCCGCTGCGGATGAAGACGAAGGCACTGCGGCTATGTTTGCACCAAGCATGGCCCAAGCCGATGAACGCAGTGCCGCACCTTGCGAACCGCCACGCAGCGCCGCGCAGCGGCGCGAAGCCGCCCTGCGCTTCTTAGGGCGCACCCAAGGGGCCAACGGCACCTGGGCCGACGACGAGCGGGCGACCGTCCTCGCGCTACTCGCCTTCATCCACAGTGGCCACAGCCCCACCAAAGGCACCTTCCGACCACAGGTGCGCCGCGCCGCCACATGGCTCGAACAGCGCCCCGAGAATCCCTGGATCAACCTAGCCCTCCGCGCCCTCACGGGCCAACTCAGCCCCACCCAACTCAGCGCTGCCGCCACAACAGAACTGGAAACCCTTGGCCTCAGCCTCAACGAAATCAGCGCACGTCAACAGAACAGCGGCGACGGCAACGGCGGCGTCCTCGGCCCCAAGGCCAACCCCCAACGCCCCGATGCCATGACCATTGGCCTAACCGCTTGCCTGGCACTTTTAGTATAGTTGGGGCTGCGCCTTCGCGCATACGCATGATACGATACTTAGAAGCTGTCGGAAAAGCCGGGGGGCACACGCTGGAGTGCCGGCTTTAGCCGGCTAAAGCCGGCACTCCAACGCCAAACCATAGACTTTTCAGACAGCCTATTAGGGCTGCCGCCCTAAAACCCGCTCGTGGGGCTGCGCCCCAAACCCCCTCCAGGGGCTTAACTTCATACGCATGGGGCTACGCCCCAAACCCCATGTTGTGTTTCGTGTTGGCGGCAAAGCCGCCAACACGAAACACAACGAGTTCTTTTAAGGGAGGCGCAGCCTCGCCCACCCCGCCTAGTACCACAGGAAGAGCCTTGTTCACTCAGCAACTCAGCGACCAAATCCGCAGCGAAGCCCGCAAAGTCATTGTTGGCCAAGAAGAACCCTTCACGCTCCTGCTGACCGCGCTGCTAGCCGGGGGCCATGTGCTCTTGGAGGGTGTGCCGGGCACGGCCAAGACCCTGATGGCCAAAACGCTGGCAATGTTGTTGCGCGCCGAATATAAGCGCGTGCAGTTTACCCCCGACCTGATGCCCTCCGATGTGATTGGCACCCAGGTCTTTGAACCCAATACCGGCCAATTTCGGCTGCGGCGCGGCCCAATCTTCACCCAAGTGCTGCTCGGGGACGAGATCAATCGGGCACCCGCAAAGACACAGAGCGCCCTCCTGGAAGCGATGGAGGAGCGCCAGGTGACCATTGAGGGCCAGCGTTTAGCCCTACCCATGCCCTTCTTTGTGATTGCCACCCAGAATCCGGTGGAATACGAAGGCACCTACCCGCTACCGGAGGCGCAACTCGATCGTTTCCTCTTCAAGCTCCTGATTGACTACCCGCCCAGCGACGTAGAACTAGAAATATTGCAGCGCTACCATCGCGGCTTTGACGCCCACCACCTTGAAGCAGCGCAACTCCGTCCAGTCGTCGGGCCAGACGAGCTCAAAGCCTCTCGCAACGAAATTGGCACCGTAACCGTTGAAGAAGGCATCATCAAATACATCGGAGCCATCACCCAAGAGAGCCGTCGCAGCCCCGATCTCGTACTTGGCGGCTCAACGCGGGCAAGCATCGCACTGCTCCTCAGCAGCAAAGCCTACGCCGCCATCCAAGGGCGCACCTACGTCACCCCCGACGACATCAAACACCTCGTGCGCCCCGTCTACCGCCACCGCATCATCCTACGCCCCGAAGCCGAAGTCGAGGGCCTCACCCCCGAAACCGCCCTAGGGCGCATTCTAGCCCGCGTGGAAGTGCCGCGTTGAGTACGCCGCAGGCTAAAGCCTGCGGCTATTATGCGGTCGAAGCCCGCTACGCGGGCTGAGCCTGACTGGTGCAGCCCGCGTAGCAGGCTTTCACAGAGTCACCGACGGCTCGGTGGCTGAGTTTGCCATACTACAAACATGCTACCACCATGATGTATAATCGCTCCGACATGGATTGATTGGCTACGGGAAGATGTTAGGTTACTGTATAGCCTTGAGACATCCAAGGCTTTCTGAAGCCTCAGCCCTATTTCCTATTTCCTGTATCCTTAACCCCTACCGACATGTAAGGAGCAACCCCCAACGATGCCGAAGCGCAGCGATATTCATACTATTCTGATTATTGGCTCTGGGCCGATTGTGATTGGTCAGGCGTGTGAGTTTGATTATTCCGGGGCACAAGCCTGTAAAGCCCTCCGTGAAGAGGGCTATCGGGTGGTCTTGGTTAATTCTAATCCCGCGACAATCATGACCGACCCCGGGATGGCTGATGCGACCTATATTGAGCCGCTTGATGTGGCGAGCCTTGAACGGATTATTGCCAAAGAACGCCCCGATGCGCTCCTGCCTACGGTCGGGGGGCAGACTGCCCTGAATCTTGCGGTAGACCTCCATGAGGCGGGGGTGCTTGAACGCTACCATGTGGCGCTGATTGGTGCTTCGGTTGAGGCGGTGCGCGTTGCGGAGGATCGTCAGCTTTTCAAAGATAAGATGATTGAGATTGGCCTCCAAGTTCCCCGCTCCGGTACGGCCCATACGGTGGACGAGGCGCTGGAGGTGGTTGATCTCACGGGCTTTCCGGCAATCATTCGCCCCTCGTTTACCCTCGGTGGCTCTGGTGGTGGTATTGCGTACAACATGGAGGAGTTTAAGCTCATTGTTGAACGTGGCCTCGATGCTTCGCCCGTCACTCAGGTGCTGATTGAGGAGAGTGTCCTTGGTTGGAAGGAGTTTGAGCTGGAGGTGATGCGTGATCGCGCCGATAATGGGGTGATTATCTGTTCGATTGAGAATATTGATCCCATGGGTGTCCATACCGGCGATTCGATCACGGTTGCGCCCGCGATGACCCTCACCGACCGCGAGTATCAGCAGTTGCGCGATCAGGCGCTGGCGGTGCTGCGGGCCGTTGGTGTCGAGACGGGTGGCTCTAATGTGCAGTTTGCCGTCAGCCCCACCGATGGGCGTATCTATGTGATCGAGATGAATCCCCGCGTTTCGCGCTCTTCGGCCCTCGCCTCCAAGGCGACCGGCTTCCCGATTGCTAAGATTGCCGCCAAGCTCGCGGTGGGCTATACGCTCGATGAGTTGCCCAATGATATTACCCGCGAGACGCCCGCTAGCTTTGAGCCGACCCTCGATTATGTGGTGGTGAAGATTCCGCGCTGGACCTTTGAGAAGTTTGTTCAGGCTGATACAACACTTACGACGGCGATGAAGTCGGTGGGTGAGGTGATGGCGATTGGTCGTACCTTCCCCGAGGCGTTCCAGAAGGCGTGGCGTTCGCTTGAGCAGGGACGTATGGGTTGGGGCGCTGATGGCAAAGACCAGATTAACCCTGAACGGCTCCATGAGCGCTTGATTACGCCCACTCCTGAGCGTATGTTCTATGTGCGCTATGCTCTGCAGAGCGGGATGAGCCCTGAGCAGATCAATATGTTTACCAAGATTGACCCCTGGTTCCTTGAGCAGTTGGAGCAGGTGGTCAATCTTGAGGGGCGCTTGCGTGCCTTTGAGCTTTCGACTGTTCCCGCCGATCTGCTGCGCCAAGCGAAGCGGATGGGCTTTAGCGATGCCCAACTCGCCATCCTGCTGCGCGTCACTCCCGCTGATGTGCAGACGCTCCTCAATGAGACGCAGCTCCGCCCTTGGTCGCTTGAGTTGGCGGTGCGGGCGCGGCGTAAGGCACTTGGGATCATTCCTACCTTTCACCGCGTAGATACCTGCGCCGCTGAGTTTCCCGCCTTTACGCCCTATCTCTATTCGAGTTATGAGACCGAAGATGAGGCCGAGCCAACTACGCGCCAAAAGGTGATGATCCTTGGCTCTGGCCCTAACCGCATCGGCCAAGGGATTGAGTTTGACTACTGCTGTGTCCACGCGGTCTTTGGCCTGCGTGCCATGGGCTACGAGACCATTATGGTCAACTGTAACCCTGAGACGGTCTCGACCGATTATGATACCGCCGACCGGCTCTATTTTGAGCCGCTTACGTTGGAAGATGTGCTGAACATTGTTGATCTGGAAAAGCCGAGTGGTGTCTTGGTGCAGTTTGGCGGCCAGACGCCACTGAAGTTGGCGCGGGCGCTGGAGGCTGCCGGAGTGCCGATTTGGGGCACGCCGCCCGATGCGATTGATCTGGCGGAAGACCGCGACCGCTTCGGGGCGCTGTTGGATCGCTTGGAAATCCCTGCGCCCGCCCACGGTAGCGCCACCTCGTGGGAAGAAGCCTTGCATGTGGCGACTGCGATTGGCTACCCGCTGGTAGTGCGCCCCTCCTATGTGCTGGGGGGCCGCGCCATGGCGATTGTCTACGACGATGAGACCTTGGAGCGCTACATGCGCGAGGCGGTGGATGCCTCGCCTGAGCATCCGGTGCTGATTGATCGCTTCCTTGAAGATGCCTTTGAGATGGATGTGGACTGCATCGCCGATGGCAATGCAGTGGAGATCGCGGGCATTATGGAGCAGATCGAGTTGGCTGGGGTTCACTCCGGCGACAGCGCCTGCGTCATTCCGACCTACATGGTGCCCCCGGAACACGAAGCGACGATGCGTGCCTACACGGTGCGCCTCGCCAAAGAGCTCGGCGTCATCGGCCTGATGAACATCCAGTACGCCATGAAGGATGGCGTGGTCTATGTGCTTGAAGCCAACCCACGCGCCTCGCGCACCATCCCCTTTGTCGCCAAAGCCACCGGCGTTCCCTGGGCGCAGATTGCGGCACAATGCACTGCTGGCCGCCCGCTGGCCGAGTGGCAGGCGCAGATCGAACGCGGCGCAGGCCAGTTGAGCGCCCAAGGGGCGCAGCGCTACCACGTCAAAGAGGTGGTGCTACCCTGGGTTCGCTTCGCAGGCGTAGACACACTGCTCGGCCCGGAGATGCGCTCGACGGGGGAAGCAATGGGCAGCGGAGCCACCTTTGGCGAAGCCTTTGCCAAAGCGCAACTCGGCTGTGGCCATAAGTTGCCGATGAGCGGCAACGCCTTCCTCAGCGTCAACGACCGCGACAAAGCCAGCCTGCTACCGATTGCTCGTGGTCTCGCCGAGCTAGGCTTCAAGCTGATCGCCACCGGCGGCACCGCCGCCTACCTGCGCAGCCAAGGGTTAGCCGTCACCACCATCTTCAAAGTCAACGAAGGCCGCCCCAACACCGTAGACTACATCAAGAACAACGAGGTTGCCATGATCGTCAACACCCCCTTAGGCAAAGCCAGCTTCTTTGATGAAGTAGCCATCCGCCACGCCGCGATTGTCTATGGCATCCCAATGCTCACCACCCTCTCCGGGGCCGCCGCCGCCGTAGAAGCCATCCGGTCACTCCGCGACGACACCTGGACCGTCTTGAGCCTGCAGGAGCGGGCGGGGTAATGCGATTGTAGATTGTAGAAAGGGAGGGGTTCGGGGAGGGTGAAGCCCTCCCCGAAAACCCCACCCACCTTGCAAAGGAGGAACGACATGACAACAGTGGTTAAAGACAGTGAAGCTGTCATTGTCATCCCGGTAGATGCTGCAACAGCACAAGCCTATACGTCAGCATCTCCTGAAGATCAGTTACGAATGCAATTGATGTTGCGTTTTCATCTTCGTGCGTGGATCACAGATTCTTGTCGTCCATTACATGCAATTATGGATGATATAGGCCAAACAGCCAAAGTTCGCGGGCTGACACCGGAGATTCTGGAAGAAATCCTACGAGAAGAGGGTCTCGTATCGTGACCAACCTGAAGGTAGTGTTTGATACTGGTGTGTTGGTGAGTGCAGCACTATTACCAAATTCTCTACCCAGACAAGCGTTGGAATGTGCATACACCGATGGTATGCTCTTGGTATCGGATAGTACCCTACTTGAACTTAGAGATGTCCTACAGCGATCTCGCTTTCAACGTTATATCAATGACATAGAGCGTGATGAATTCTTAGCTGGTATTATTCGTCACTCCATACCCACACTTGTTAATGTTACAATTACCGAATGTCGTGATGTGAAGGATAATAAGTTCCTTGAATTGGCAGTAAGTGGCCAAGCGACATGCATTGTGAGCAGTGATACTGATCTGTTGGTGTTGCATCCTTTTCGTGGTATACCTATTCTAAATCCACGTCAATTTCTTAACATGCTCCACTAAGACAATAGCTAGAGCTACGTCAAAGTCACATTTGATGTAGCCCTAGACAATAGTCCCCACTATTGCTTCTTGACCATGACCTATGGTACAGTACCTAGTGCAATCAATAAGGAGGTTCCCGATGCGACGCATTGCACTGTTACTTGTACTCGCCCTCGTGGCCCTTGGCCTTGCGGCGTGTACTGAGCGTATGCCTACGGCTGAAGAGCTTGTGAGCCGTATGGAGGATGCGCGTGCGACCACGACGAGTGCTGAGGCGACGATAGATGTTCATGTTGAGAGTCCAGAGGGTGATGGTGCCCTGACTGTCCAGGGTTGGATGGAGCAGATCGATCCGAGTGCTGCGACAGGCCATCCCAATGTGCGGATGCGTGCCGAGGTTACGGCAGCCAGTGAGCCAAAGCTGGTTGGTAGCACTATGGTAAGCGATGGAACCACCTTCTGGCTCTATCATCCCACTGAGAATATGGTGGTCACGGGTGAGCTTGCCGAAATCAAGGAGCTTGCCCATTCCCAGCGGAGCAGTAGCCCGCCTATGCTCAATGATCTTGTGGCCCAAGGACTCGATGCGGTTGAATTGACCGTGCTTGGCATCGAGCAGGTGGCGGGTCAGGCTACGTGGAAGGTTGAAGTTACGCCCCGTCCCGAAACTAGTGCTAGGCTGCCCCTTGAGGGGCTGGTTCGTGCCACCCTGTGGGTTGATGAGGCGTTGGCACTGCCCTTGAAGCTTGAGGTGAATGCAAGTGACCTTGGTCAGGGTCGGATTGAAGTACGCGACCTTGTGGTCAATCAGCCAATTGATGCGGCCCACTTTAGCTTTGCTATTCCAGAAGGGGCGACGGTGCTCCAGGCTGCCGAGTTGATCGCCAAGGCCCAAGAGCAGCATGCCGCCAGCCTTGATGAGGCCCGTACTAGCGTCAGCTTTCATCTGCGTGAACCGAGCTACCTGCCCCACGGCGTCAGCCTCGTTGAGGTGCGTGTCGTCGGTACCAGTACGGTCATTATGAACTATGTTGGCGAACAGGTGAGCCTCAGTATTGTGCAGAGCAACGAAGCGATGATCGGCAACGAGCGCGAAGCACCACTCGGCAGCCTGAGCGAAGCGGTGATGATCAATGGGGCCGAAGCCACCATGATTACCAACAGCCAGACGCAAGGCAGCATGCTGCGCTGGGAAGCCAATGGCATCCGCTACATCATCGCTGGGCCGTTGCCCCCCCAAGAAGCCCTGCGTGTGGCTGAGGGCTTGCGCTGAGTGTACCCATGGTAATGCGCCTTCGCTTGCGAGCGAGGGCGTATAGCCCCAATACTTTGTTAGGGATGGTTTCGGAAACAGCCTTTCAGCTTTACCGTCGTAGTGCCGACTTTAGCCGGCATCCAATGGCTGGCTGCGACCTCAGCCGACTAAAGTCGGCACTACCTAATGGCGCAAACGGTAAAGTGTCCAACCATCCCGTTAGCGCGAAAAAGCCTTGGGTTCGCGGCCACCGCGCCGCTGGCTGAGCTTGTCGAAGCCAAGCGGCACGATCTAGGAATTCTTCGCGCTAACAAAGTTTTTGAGATACGAGTACCAACCCTTTGCGGCTTTGCGTGAGCTTATTTGAATGGCAGATTACCTGATTCATGCCGTTGGCTTGGCGCGGCGCTACCAGATGGGCAAGACGGCGGTGGATGCGCTGCGTGGCGTTGATGTGCAGGTTGAAGCGGGCGAGTTTGTTGCGCTGGTGGGGCCGAGTGGTAGCGGTAAATCTACGCTGCTGCACCTGATCGGGGGCTTGGTGCGCCCTACCGCCGGTGAAATCTGGGTCAATGGCCTCGAGTTGGGCGCGAGTAGCGATCAGCAATTGGTGGTCTACCGCCGCGATACCCTTGGCTTTGTCTTTCAGAGTTTCAACCTGCTGCCGATCAAGTTGGCTTGGGAGAATGTGGCGGTACCGTTGATGTTGGCGGGCATGCCTGCCGCACAACGTAAGGCGCGGGCACTCGAGATGCTCACCCAATTGGGCTTGGGCCAGCGCGGTCATCATCGCCCCAGTGAGTTGAGTGGTGGTGAACAGCAGCGGGTTGCCATCGCCCGCGCCCTCGCCAACCGCCCCCGGCTCCTGTTGGCCGATGAGCCAACCGGCAACCTCGATAGCCGTACCGGCAACGAAATTATGACCCTCCTCCAGCGCCTTGTGCGCGAAGAGGGCTTGACGATGCTGCTCGTGACCCACGACATGGGTGTGGCCCACTATGCCGACCGCATTGTCCACCTACGCGACGGCGCAATTGAGCGCATGGAGCAGGTGCGAGAGGCACCGAGGGATTGAACCACAGAGGCACTGAGGACACAGAGATGATGAAGTAAGGGAAGCAGAAATTTTTAAGCGTCCCAGCAGCCTGTCATGCTGAACAAAGCGAAGCATCTCGAAATTTGGTTACCACAAGAGACCTTTCGCTTCGCTCCTAAGGCGGCGCGGTGGTGCG
>NZ_NQWI01000133.1 GCF_002532535.1 Candidatus Viridilinea mediisalina | reverse complement strand
AACGCCCCTCTCTGATCCACGGGCCTTGCCGCCGGGAGTAGTGCCAGTGGTGGTGGCGGTGCTGGAGGTGGAGTGATGCCATTTTCGATTGTAGATTGTAGATTGTAGATTGTAGATTGTAGATTGTAGATTGCAGATTGCCGAACATAGGGTGCGCGAGGGAACCTGGTTCCCTCGCATCATCCCCCCGTCCAAGGGGGTGTAGGGCACCGCCCTACAGATTCCAGTCACACCCAATTGGGATTATGGTCACGCTCGTTTGGTATGATGCAGGAGATAGTGATAGACCCGTTGTATGGCAGGCTGTTGCCAAAGTACAATCAGCAGCGCTGGCAGGTAGATCAGCCCCAAGATATAGGGGGCGCTATCCCAGAAGGAGAGACCAGATTGCCAAACGTAGCCAAAGCCAAGCCAAGCGGTTATGGTGAGCAGCAGCATCTGGTTACGGGTCTGAGGGATCATCCAGAGCAGGAGTTGATCGTAGAAGAAACGATGCTGCGGGGTGATGGTGAGCAGGAAGAAGATGCGGGCCTGGAGGTTGCGCCAGAAGAGCGCGGTGATGAGGAAGCAAGGCCCAAGCAGGCTGAGTATGGGGATAAAGCCGCCATAGGAACCCGTTTGGCTGAGCCAGCGCCAGGGCCATGTAGGCATCACCAGTAGTGAGAGCAATCCAACCGTGAGCAGACCCGCAATGCGTCCTGGTGTCCAACGGATTGCGAGGGCCACCGGCAATGCCAGGGTGGGTTTGGCCAGCAGCATGGGAGCCAAGAGGGGGAAGAAGTAGATGGCCATAAAGATGGGCGGCCATTGCAAGAAGCGAAATGAGGCGAAGTAGGCGGGCGAGAGGAAGACCAGCAGACGCCAGTATTCGCCATTGCGGATGAGCCCGTAGGCAAGCAAGCCACTCGCTGCACCAAACAGCAGACTGATACCCAAATTGCCGGGCAAGAGCGCCCAGGGGAAGACGACGATAGCCGATGTGAGTGGGTAGGGGATCATCGTTGGTGAAGTGGGATGGCGGTAGGGATCGCGCTGGTTCAAGAGGTCACGCGCTGCATTGATGGGCCAACCGAGATCAGCTAAACTCTGGTCAGCCTGGGGGTGCAGCATCACACAACTGATGCTCATGCTCAAGGCAATGCTGAGAGCAATCAGGATCTGGCGTGAACGGGGGGGAAAGCGGTGCATAGAGGTCTAGTCTTTCTGTTGTTTCCCTTATATTACTAGGAAATAATATAATCGCAGAAGAGGTAAACATGTTATTAAAAAAAAAACCAGAATATTTTTGAACGCACACGAAGTTTAACACAATCCATTCCTGGATTCTATTTCTGGCTTGCTTTGGGTTTTACTGGCTACTTAGTCATGTGGGAATCGCTACAACTCAGGATAGATTACTATGATTTTTACATAACAACAACTAGAAAAGGAATTGTACCTTGGGATGCAAGACAGATTACGGTCTTGCTCTTTATGATGTTAGGTTCATTGAGTTTAACAATTGCCTATATTTGGGCGGCTTTGCGATCATGGTGGTGGATTCGCTTAGGAGCATGGTTCTTGTTTATGGTAGCAGTGTTGTATGAATACAGCTATCATGGTGCGATGGGGCGCAACTCAACTCCGGAAGATGTGTTACTAGTGATGTTATATCAGGATACGGGACTATTTATTGATGCTATCATGATTTTTCTCAATTTTGATGCATTTGTACCAATGGTGTTGTTTGGTCTACTATTGTTAACTCCATTACCAATTAAAACACTAAAACCACAAGCTTTGTTCTTAGTTATTAGTATTGCAGCAGTCTTTTTTTCGAGTAATTTTCACATGTGGTCAAAGGCATCGTTGCCATTTCCGCTGAATTCTTATCCTAGCACAGCTTTTAGTTCATTTTTACGAACCATGAGTTATACGCCATGGCGGATGTTTGCAACCTACAGTGGGCCACGTGAGGTATTAGACTTTCCTCCGCCGTTACATGTACCAAAGAACAATATTGTTTTCATTGTAGACGAATCGATTCGTGGTGATCATCTGAGTGTGAATGGTTATGAACGAGCAACAACACCTTACTTAGATGAACTTGCCGCCCAGGGATTCCTATACAGTTGGGGTGTTGCAGTATCAGCAGCAACATGTAGCTTACAGGCTAATAACCTCTTGCTTACTGGCTTTCATGTTTTGCCTGATCATGAGCAGGCAGTGAAGCGTTGGCCAACCATTTTTCAATATGCCCAAGCGATGGGCTACCGCACGATCTACCTCGATACATCGAGTGACACATTATGGAATGGTACTCGTGATGATCTGCAATATATCGATGACTGGAAAAATGTAAATACTTTTTCATACGGTGAAGCATACGATTTTGATCGTAACATGGGCGTGTATCTTCATGAGATCATCTCATCTTCAACCGGAAACTTCATCTGGATCAACAAACGCGGGGTTCATTTTCAATACACCAATGCGTTTCCTCGTGATACAGCCCAGTGGGAACCAATACTCGAGTTGCGAACCCACGATCCCATCTGGCGTGCAGAGATGGTGAACGCCTATGACAGCGGACTCTATTACAATCTTGAAGGATTCTTTCGTGCTGCGTTCCCTGACACAAGCATTTTCTCACATACACTGGTATTGTACACCTCAGACCATGCCCAAACCCTTGCTCAAGATGGTGAGTGGTGGTCACACTGCCGCAATTCGCCCAATGAGGCGAAGGTTCCGCTCATCTTGTTGGGTGAACCAAACCAAGAACTTGACACGAGCTATGCCGCCAGCCATTTCAACATCTTTGCCACCCTGCTTGATTTGATGGGCATTGCCCAAGAGCAACACCAATATGATTATCAACCGTCATTGTTTCGGGTAAGTGGTGAACAATCACGTCCACGCTTCTACTATGTTGGTTCGCTTGAGGGGGGAGCAAATGCGAGGTTCTATCCGTTTGATGATGAAGCAGCCGGGCAGTGATGGTGTTATGCCACCCTGCACTATCATAGTCATGGCAATTATAGTGTCATACCAAATTTCCTTTGGGGAGGCGGATGTTGTTGATTGCCCCGTTGCTTGGCCACCCTGAGATGCCGTAGGTAGTGCCGACGTTAGTCGGCTTCCCATCGCTGCCAAAGACCTCAGCCGACTAAAGTCGGCACTACGATTCAGCATGACAGGCTGCTGGGATACTTAAAAATTTGTTAGCGCGAAGAAACCTTGGGCTCGTGGGGGTGCGTCGCGTTGGCTGAGCCTGTCGAAGCCAACGTCGCGGCCCAGAATTTTTTCGCGCTAACAAAAATTTCTGCTTCCCTAATACTATGCAACCAACACCAACCCATCACCCAATCCGCGCCCCCTTGCTCTGGCTGGCCATGTTTGTGGTTGGCACAATGCTGACCATGCTCAGCCTGGCGCGCTATTGGGGCTACAACGCTGGCATGCTCGACCTCGGTAATATGGCTCAAGCTATTGCTTCTGTGCTACGCGGAGAACCACTGGTCTTCACATTTGTTGATGGCCCCTATAGCCGTCTCGCATTACATGTTGAGATCTTCTATTTCTTGCTAGCCCCACTCTGGGCAATCTGGCCCGATCCGCAGGTTCTATTGCTGTTTCAAGCAGTTTTGTATGCCCTTGGTGCTATTCCGGCCTACCGCCTTGGCATGCGTGCCACCAACGATGCAGTTGGTGGTCTCTGTCTTAGTCTCATCTACCTATGCTATCCAGTAGCTCAGACTGCGGTACTCTTTGATTTTCATGGTGATACATTGGCGATGCCATTGTTGGTCTTCGCCTTAGATGCGCTTGATCGCCGTGCTTGGTGGGCTTACGCTATCTGGATTGGCTTGGCACTGAGTTGCAAATTCTATGTTGCAGTTCCTGTTGCTCTGCTTGGTGCTGTTGTAGCGCTACAACCTGAGACTCGTCGAGTTGGCTTAACTACAGCTATGGTGGCGCTCTTGTATGGAATTTTAGCCTTTCTCGTTATTCGCCCCATCTTTACAACGGAGACTTCAGCAGATTCACAGGCTGGATTAAATTATATTCGGTACTACTTTGGAGCTATTGATCAACTACGTGCCACATGGTTGGAGCGACTACTTACTCTGTTGATAGTCTTTGGCCCTGCACTCTTCGTAGCGTGGCGTGGTTGGCGTTGGTTACTACCTGCTGTTCCTCTTGCATTTGCTGCGCTGATCAGTACAGGCCCAGGGGGATCATTTGACTATCGCTATCATCACTATGCAATTGTGACTCCTTTTGTTGTTATGGCAACGGCTGCTGGACTGCGACAGATCCGCATATCCTATGAATCTGGACAAACACGGCGACGTTGGTACCCAGATGCGATCTTTAGTGCAGGAACGGTCTTGCTCTTTAGTGCTTTACTCGTGAACCAGCCGCTCAATCCGCTCTTTTGGCTGGCACCGTACGGGTATGGCCTTGATCATTCAGTCTATGGGGTCATCCCGCGCGATCAGGTGAAGGATCGCTTTTTAGCCGAACATGTCCCACCCAAGGCTCCGCTTGCGGCCTCAATGTTTCTTGCACCTCGTCTGGTAGATCGCGAGACACTCTATGTCGTTCGTTATGCAGATGACCCCGGCGGCGAACGTTTGCCCCGGCTGTTGCCCCAGGTAGATTATGTTCTAGCCGATGGGCTCTTCGATTGGCGACGCATTGTTGATGGGCGCTTGGTTGGCGGTACACTCTACGAGCGGGCCGAGATTGCCATATTGCTTAATGATCCCGCTTTTGACCTTGTAGCGGCCCGTGATGGGCTGCTCTTCTTTCAGCGCGCTGCGCCGCCAGCGGCAGTCTTAACCCAAGAGCTTGAACTCCCTGCACAAGCAACCCACAGTGAACCAAAGGCCAGCTTTGGCCCCATAAGCCTCTTGCATGCCGAGATAACTCAGGTAGCGGGGCGGCGCTACCGCGCCAGCTTCGAGTGGCGCCTGGATGGTACGCTGCCGGAGCGTGACTGGTTTGCCGTAAGCCAGTTGGGTGAGCGCGACGATGCTCGTTTTGTACATCTACCAAGCGTTGCGCTCCAGCCCATAACCACATGGCAAGTGGGCCAAGTGGTACGTGAGCAGTTTGAACTGGTCATTCCCGACGATATTCCGGCGGGCAGCTATGCGTGGCAGGTCGCCTGGTACGATCCGGCCCATCCCGAAGCGGCCCTGAGTGACCCACGGGCACTGGTGGCGGGCAGTGAGCCGTTGTTGCTACAGGAGCTTGTGGTTGAGGGGGATTAGGGTGTCAGATCATACAACCACGTCACACTACGCCCACCCTCGATCTGCTCCAATTGCTCGCCATGCTCATCAAGCCAGTCCAGGGTATGTTCAAGCTGATAGTCCAAGGCGGGGTTGTAGGGTGTGAGGATCACCCAGACCCGTTCGTAGTCGTTGGCAAGCTCTTCAATTGGCTGCACATGCTCAGGATCGAGGACATCCATGTATTCCAGACGGTCTTCCCAATAGTCACTACTTGCAAAGCCTGCGACATCCTCTGCTGATGAGGGCAGCATATAGACATGCTCAAGCTCAGGATGATCCAACATGGCCGTATCGAAACTCTGCCAATCGGCAAAGGCAATGGCATCACCGGGTTGCTGTTGGACTACGATGGTGTCTATCGCCTGACGTAGGCTATTCTCTTGTGGTGCTGCTGGGTAGATCTGGCTGAAGCTGAGCCCGATGCTGCACAAAAAAGCCATAGCTGTCAGTTGGGCAATGCGTATGTGCCGTGTTGCAAGAAAGCTCCATGTGAACAAGAGGTAGATAGGGATCGTTATGGCAATCAGGGAGCGTTCTAATAGAATTGGGCGCACGGTCAATGAGATGATCCCCGCCACAATTGGGGGTGTCCATAAGAGCAGCAGGATCAGCAGCCAATGTGGTGCGATTGAGCGTGAACTGCGCCACATATGGATAAGGTAAGCATGAGCTAAGATAAAGGCTGCTACGGCTGGTAGCAGTACACTCAGCATCAACCATCTTGGTACCGTCTCGCGGAAGATAATGAGACCTGAGCCATTACTGATCATGATTGGGAAGAATATGCTGTCGAGAAGTGATGGTCTAATCCAAAACCAATCAGCAACTGCACTCACGGTACCAAAAAGTTGTGGCAGAAACGGTACAAAGAGCAATACCCCAACCGCTTGGGCGCTTACCAACGGCACCCAGCGTCTATAGTCAAGCTGGCGGGCTTGAAGGGTGAGTATGAGTACCCAGAGGTTGAGTGCAAGCAACGAGAGTGGGTAGTAGACATGGGTGTACATGCCTGCAGCTACCAGCAAGGCCAGCCAGCTCCAGCGCCATACTCCGCCCCGTTGCCAGGCACTGAGCAGGGTGAGGGTGGTGAGTAGCACCAGGAGCGTAAGCATGGGGTACATGCGTGCCTGTTGGCTGTGGAAGATCTGAAAGGGTGAAATGGCCAAGAGGGCAGCGGCCATGAGCCCCACCTTGCTATTGGCCAACTGCTGGCCTAAGCGGTAGATCAGGGGTACGCAGAGCGTACTTGTGAGTACCGAAAAGACCCTGATGGTGAACAGGTCGTCGGCAAAGAGTTGCATCCAGAAGTGTAGGCTGAGATAGTAGAAGGGCGGATGTACACTGTAGTCGCTGATGGAGGTAAGAATCGTTAGCGCATCAGGCCGAGCCGCAAAGGTCGAGATGATCTCATCATCCCAATAGTCGCGGTAGTCGAGCCGGTACATCCGCAACCCAAAGGCAAGTAGGGTCAAGCAGATGAGGATGCTGTAACGATGGGTGAGCCAACGCAAGAGGGTGTTTGTGTGCATAGCATACTAGTGATGAGTGATGAGTGAGGTTGCCAATTATCTCCATTTATACCATATGGCTGTGACCAGACAGGGATGGGGGCGGGAGGGGGCGTATCCATGGGTGTGGCGTATATGTTTGCGGGATGGCCTCAACACGTTCATTGCATCTTGATCGAATCCATACATGCATGCATGCGTGGAGCATACACGCATCGCGCCATACGCCCATGTAGGGGCGTAGCAGCGGCCCTCCTCATGGATTACCGCGCAGGAGGGAATGTACGGGCCGCTGCTACGCCCTTCCCGGCAGCGATCGCCAATCCAGCGTATGCGTAGCGGGGGCAATGGGATAGGGCGTTACCGCAACATCCACGGAACACGCACGCATCCCGTCCCATTGCCTCGGGAGGGCGCGACACCGACGGAGAGGGCGTAGCAGCGGCCTTTGGCTCTCGGTACCGGCATGATTCCTTGGGTGGCCGCTGCTACGCCCCTACATTGGGTGAACATGGGTTGTTTGTCCAACCAAGGGGGGCGGTCACCAAGAGATCGGTGCAAAACGTTGCGTCACACCCCGTGCCTATCCAAAGCTTCCCTTCTGGTAGTCCGCAATGGTATACTACACAGGAGCTTGTCGTATATCACGATGATATGGTACACTTGTTCCATGTGCGAGGAAGTCATGAGTCAAATTGAATTTGAAACATTTGTACACCAAGGAACTATTGCTGTTCCAAAAGAACATCAACCTCAAGTGTCTGGTCGTGTGCGTGTTATTATTATTACTGAAGAGAACGAAGATGATATCGATATGGTCGAATATTTAATGAATCACCCTCTTACGCCAACAACAACACGAATGTTTACAAGGGATGAGTTGCATGACTACAATGACTGACGTGACCCCAGTATTAAAAGCCTAATGCTTGACTCCTCCACACCCCCCAACGTACCGCAACGTTCACATTTGTTTCTGCGCCACTGGCAGGCGCTGGTGGCTGCAATGATTTGGTTGGGTTTAGGGGCTAGTGTGCTTGGCTATAGTCTGCTTACGGCGCGTGGTCCGCAGCAGGTGGCGTATGAGCTTGTCCAACACCTGCGTGGCCCGCTGGGGCCGTTGGTCTATCTGCTTGTCTATACTCTGCGCCCGCTGGCTTTTTTTCCTGCAGGGGTCTTGACTATCCTGGGTGGTTCCCTGTGGGGCGCGGCGTGGGGGATGTTCTTTGCGGTGCTTGGCTCGAATATGTCGGCGACGCTGGCCTATGGCTTTGGACGTGCTTTTGGTCAGGGGATGTTGCCCTCTACCGATCAGGGCGCTACGGCTACTGTCGTGCGGCGCTATGCGGTGCGCCTGTGGCAGAATGCTTTTCCCACTATTCTGCTCATGCGTTTGATCTATATTCCCTACGATATTGTAAACTATTTGGCGGGCTTCTTGCGTGTGCCCTATCGCCCTTTTCTCTTTGCCTCGATTCTGGGGGCTTTCCCCGGTACGCTTTCGTTTGCGCTGGCTGGGGCGGCGCTCGATATTGATGATATTCTTACTGGTAATTTCCAGATGAGTACGATTAACCCTTGGTCGCTTGCCTTTTCGATCATTCTCTTTGTCTTTGGCCTGGGGCTGGCCCGTTGGTTGCGACGGTATGATTGAGTAATGCCATTGTAGATTGTAGATTGTAGATTGTAGATTGTAGATTGTAGATTGTAGATTGTAGATTGTAGATTGCCGGACATGGCGTTCCAATGCGCTGCTGCTCGTCACTCGTCACTCGTCACTCGTCACTGGTGTAATTCTATGCGCTTTCGTTTCGGTTTGATCCTTGGCTTGGGTGCGAGCATGCTGCTTGTGTGGGATTATTGGCGGGCTTGGCGGGCTTTGGCCCGGCGGCCCCGTTTGGCTGAGCCACCACCTGAGCCCCAGGCTGCGCCCCTGGTTTCGTTGCTCATTCCGGCCCGCAATGAGGAGCGGGTGATTGAGCGCTGTGTCGCTGGAGCCCTGGCTCAAGCCTACCCCGCCTTTGAGGTGCTGGTGGTGGATGATGGCTCAACCGATGCGACACCAGTGCTGCTGGCGCGTATGAGTCACCATCCGCACCTACGCATCCTTACTGGTCGCCCGCTGCCCCCTGGATGGGCCGGGAAGCCGCATGCGTGTCAGCAACTGGGTGAACATGCCCGTGGCGAGTGGTTGCTCTTTCTCGATGCTGATACCGCCCCGCACCCCCAGTTGGTGGCGGCCCTGTTGCACCACGCGCAGCAACAGCAGCTTGCGTTGGTGACTATTCTGCCTTTTTTGGAGTTGGGGAGCTTTTGGGAACGGGCTATTCTTCCGGTCTTCCAAGATCTCATTTTGAGTATCTATCCCATTGAGCGTATGCAGCGTCCCGACGCGCAGCCCGAGGAGGTCTTGGCGAATGGGCAGTGCATTTTGGTGCGCCGCGATGCCTATTGGCGCTGTGGTGGTCATGGTGCGGTGCGTGCCGAGGTGCTTGAGGATGTCTATCTGGCTCAGGCGGTGCGGCGGGCTGGCTACCGGGTGGGCGGGGGCGATGGGCATGCCTGGCTGAGGGTGCGTATGTATACGAATGGCCACGAAGTGGCTGAAGGTATGGCTAAACATGCCGCCGCTGGCGCACGGGCTAGTGGTATGCGCGCTTGGTTGGTGGTGACGCGCATGCTGGGCCACGCCTTTGGTCCAGCGCTGCTCGTTGTGGCGGGCATCGGCACCCGTGCGCGTGGTGCGCCGGTCGCGGGTACGCTCCTTGCTGCGTTGGGTGGCCTGAGCCAAGCGAGTGCTCTGTGCTACTGGGGCTGGCGCTACCGCGAACTCTACGGCTTGCACCCGCTCCACGCCCTGCTCTGGCCCGTGGGCCTCACTGCCTACCTCGCAATTGCTACGCGAGCCATGTGGCGCGTGCGCCGTGGGCATGGCGTGACTTGGAAGGGCCGACGTTACGCCGGGTGATACTATTTCACTTACCGTTCGCTCATTTACTCACGGCCAGCTCATGTGGCCCAAGTGTGGCCAGCGACGCAGTTGCGTCCATCGGTTGGGCGTGGGCGCTTCAGCATAGAGCAAGCGTCGCAGCCCGCGCATAAACCGCAAGGGATGCATAGCGGCCAGTTCGGCACTACGCCCACCCGCGAGCCAGTGCCGATCTTTTGGTGTTACGTTTACCCCAAGAGCCGCTTCATCCGTTTCCCCCTCGCGCAGCACAAAGAGGCGCAAACGCAGCGCATGGGTTGGACGTAGGCCCAAGGCGGTGTACCTTGTCCCCTCGGGCAGGTGCAAGCGTGGCCCAAGCTCTGCCGCCAGCTTCATGTCGCTCACGTTGGCATGATGCAACAGGTAGACCCGACCGCCTCCCTGTTGGAGCATCTGGCCTAGCATGGGCGGCAGGGGGCTGGCTTGTGCGACACTGAGTACGGGACAGCCTGCTTCGAGCAGGAGGCCATTGGCATCGAGCATTGCGACGATGCTTGCATCGCTACAGAGCAGCACCCGTGGTAGTCCAAAAAGCTGTAGGTCGGGCGGAAGCGTGGTTGCGCTAGAAACATGCGCCACTGTTGGCGGCAACAAACCCGCAAGGTCTGCTCCGTGTGCCTGTAGCTCGGCGAGTGCCGCTGCAAAACGCGGCCAAGCCACTGGCACAGCAAGATTGAATGGCAGGTAGCGCCACCAAGGCAACAGCAGCCTACATGTCTCGTAGTAGAGCTGCCGCTCGGTATAGCGCAAGCCCAATGATCCAAGCTGCCGAGCAGCTTTGCCCGTGGCGTAGGTGAGCATAGAGCGTCCTTGTCGGATAGTAGAGTTGTTGAGAGGTACAGAGGTTTTCACCACAGAGGCACCGAGGGCACAGAGGTTTGAATAGCGAAGTATACCCACTACGGTGCTTACCTTTCCATACTCCTCTCTGTGTTCTCTGTGCCTCTGTGGTGCATAACTCTGTACCACAGAGGCACCGAGGGCACAGAGGTTTGAATGGGAAGTATACCCACTACGGTGCTTACCTTTCCATACTCCTCTCTGTGTTCTCTGTGCCTCTGTGGTGAAAACCTCTGTACCTCTTCAGCTCCTCGGCCAACTCATAAACCCAATTGCCTGCGCCACCTGCTCCGGTGCTGGCTCGGATTGCGGGGCGGCTGGTGGGGTGAGCGGGCGCAACCGCACGCGCTCGATCAGCGCCAGCAGACGCGCTGGCGGCAGCACGGTGATGGGGGTATAGTTGCCCGCTTGCAGCCAAGCCAACTCCTCTGCGGTGAGTTTGCCACCTTGTTGCAATTGTTGCAAGATCGCCTCATTGGGCTTCGCCTTGAGCGTCATCACATTGCGCTTCAGCACTGTGCGCGGGCGCAGACCCAGAGCAACCACGCGGCGCTCTGGGGCGGCAGTGAGCCCAAGAGTCGCAAGGGCTTGAGTTGCCCAGAGGCAGCCCTGCGGGCTTGCGTCGTGCAACAGCAGCAGGGGCAAGCGCGGTTGCTGCCGGAGTTGCTCTAGGTGGGCCTGTTCGGCTGGATTGAACGGCTCATGCGCGGGCAGCACCGCAAGGCCAAACCTGTCGGGCACTCCATTGGCCAGCAGCACCTCACACATAGTGCGGTTGGGACAAACCACAGCGCCGCGAAGGTTCTGCGGCGCTGGTAGCTCAGAGCTCAACCTGTTGCGTTGTTGATCGTCAAGCAAGCCTTGGGGCATGCTGCCATAGACCTCATAGTAAGGCTTGATGATCTGTTTGGTAAACTGCGCTACACTGATGGGCAAGGGCGGGTAGCGCCGCCGCTCGGCCCGTAGCACCCAGACAATCAGCCCGATCCCCACGATGAGCATCGCTCCCATGAGGATGGGAATGCCTGCGGCGGGGTTGTTGGCAATCACATCCAGCACCACACAACCAACAATGAAGCAAATGATGCCCAAAGTGAGCAGTTGTAAAGCTCGCTTTATAAACGAATTCGCCGCAGATGGTGATGTTACGAGCTTCCGCACCGCAGCATAGTGCAAATGTTCAATACCATAGACGAGCGTCCCATTGGCACTCAGCTTCTCAGCCAGTTGCTGGAGACGTAGATCGTGCAACTTGAGCGTATTCAATCTTGGCTCAAGGGCAAATGGTTGTTGACAACTACTACAACGCTTACCTGATCTCTCTTTATAGCGTAATTCTGTACGACAGTGGGGACATTTCATGATGGTTGATTCCCCTTTTAGTGTAGCTTCTTTGTTGCTATGTGGGGGTTCGCCCATTCGCATTGCTTTTAGAGGTTGTCTGAAAAGCTAGTGGGCACCTGTTGGAGTGCCGGCTTTAGCCGGCTAAAGCCGGCACTCCAACACTAGTTCATAGACTTTTCAGACAGCCTCTTAGGGCTACCGCCCTACAACCCGCTTTGGGGCTGCGCCCCAAACCCCGTTTGTTGTTCCGTGTTGGCGGCGAAGCCGCCAACACGGAACAACAAGAGTTTTTTTGGGGGAGGCGAAGCCTCCCCCAAACCCCCGCCGTAAGGTTAACGTAATGCGTATGGGGCTTT
>NZ_NQWI01000132.1 GCF_002532535.1 Candidatus Viridilinea mediisalina | reverse complement strand
ATGGCCCTTCTCGATACCTTCTGCCACTCCTTCTTCCCTCCACTTGCTGATCAAGGGGGATTCGGGGATGCCGTAGCAACTCAAGATGGCCCTTCTCGATACCTTCTGCCACTCCTTCTTCCCTCCACTTGCTGATCAAGGGGGATTCGGGGATGCCGTAGCGATCATAGCGAATAATCTGTTCGGCCATTGCTGCAAGCTCCTTATCCGTACATAAGAGGAGGAATTCGGTCAAGAGTTGCTCCTGACGTTCGCCACTAGTCTGCGTCATGATCTGGTGGACCGCTTGGGTCAGGATGGGCTTTGGATCGCGTAAGCGTGTCTGCCCGATCAGCGCCAACAGCGCAGGGCGTTGGCTGCGACAAGCTCAGCCAACGTCAAGAACGCCGTTGGCTGAGCTTGTCGCAGCCAGCTTGTCGAAGTCAGCTTGTCGAAGCCAACGGCGCGCGCCCCAACCCCGCCTACATACCATACCACACTGTACACTGGTATGTTCCGGTAGGTGGTCGTGAGCCGGGTTTGGTAATCGAGCATGCGCAGCGGCATGGAACGTTTGCTGCCCGGCCCTTGGAATTCAAGGTGGAGGATCACCTCACGGCCAGGGTTCAGGGTGACAAAAAAGACCAAATCGCTGTCGAGTTCCTCCGGCGGGGGCGGCAACGTGCCGGGACGGGTGCTGACCCGCAGCACGGGGCCACCAAAGATCCATGCGGCCACATCATCGGCGGCCATGGTCACCAAGCGTTTCAAGGGGTGGTTGGTTTCAGCCATAACGCCCTTCACACAACGGTAGGGGAGCAAGACCATTTCATGCTCCTACTTATATACCGCTGAAGAGGGCTAAAAGATACGGTTTTGGGCACTTGTTCCGTGTTGGCGGCTTTGCCGCCAACACGGGAAAAAAAACGGGGTTTGGGGCACAGCCCCAACACTGATCGTAGGGCGGCAAGCCCTAACGGGTTAGGCTTGCACGCAAAGTGACTATAAACACTACAGATTGCATATAGATACTAGCAGTGGTTACATTCTATAATCATGAATTGTGAGGGATGCGTGAGGCGAAGACGCGAGGGCTGCGCGTCCTCGCGTCCTCGCGTCCTCGCAAACGGTAAAGTGCCTCCGAACCTTCCCTGAGCATGAAACCACCAAACCAAGGATGACCCAAGCGTGGTGAACCAACAGCACTTGCATAAGCTTTTTGTCATGCAGCATAGCGATGAGGATCTGCAACGGCGCGGCCAGAATCTGATTGTGGTGCTATGGGCCGGGATTGCGTTGTCGTTGCTCACCTTACCGCTGGTCTGGTTGGAGGGGCGCTACGTTTCGGTCTTCAATGTACTCATTGCACTGCCTTTGGGTCTCTTGCTGATCCAACTGACCCGCCGCGGCTGGGTTGATCTGGTAGCAATTATCACCGTCATCGTGATCATCATCAGTTTGGGGGTAGCGCCCTTTGTCTCTGCAACCTTTCTCACCAGTGCCTACTTCTTTCCCCTCACCACGCTGGTGGCGGGCTACACGCTGGGGCCACGCGGCATCTTGTGGACCCTCTTGATCAATATGGTCACGTTAGGAATTGTTGTCTGGTTGCTCGATAATACGCCGCCGGAGGTGCCGACGGTCGTAGCAACCATGATCTACGTGACCGCGTTGCTGATCTTTGGCACGATCATTGCGGTACTGAGTGCTTTTACG
Organism: Candidatus Viridilinea mediisalina; assembly: GCF_002532535.1. Taxonomy (GTDB): domain Bacteria; phylum Chloroflexota; class Chloroflexia; order Chloroflexales; family Chloroflexaceae; genus Viridilinea; species Viridilinea mediisalina. The sequence goes on along the minus strand of NZ_NQWI01000132.1, from coordinate 10,774 downwards.
GCAACACGGACGATTACAAAGATCCGTGCGGCCCGTGAGGATGCGCGTCAGGCTAGTGCCGCCTTAGCCTATGCCAATGCCCATCTGGAGGAGCAGGTGGCGCTGCGTACCGCCGATTTGAGCCAAGCGCTCACGGCGATTGAGCGCCACGCCGAGGAGTTGGAGCGCCAAATGGCGACCCAACAGCAACTTAATGAGCTGATTACCCAGATGGCGCTGCCGCTGCTGCCGGTGCAACGCGATACCTTGGTGGTGCCGTTGGTGGGCATCTTCGACCACGAGCGGATTGGTTTGCTGGAAGAGCGGGTATTGCAGGCGGTGGAGCAGCGTGGAACGCGGACGCTCATCTTCGACATCACTGGCGTCTCGTGCATCGATACCCACACAGGCCAAGCGATCATGCGCTGCGCCACCGCCCTCAAGCTCATGGGGGCACGCACGGTGCTGGTGGGCATCCGCCCAGAGGTAGCCCAAACGCTCGTGAGTTTAGGCATTGATTTGGCCGATCTTACGACCCATGTGGATCTGGAGAGCGCCTTGGTTCTGCGTTAGAGGCTATCTGAAAAGTCTATGGACTGGCGTTGGAGTGCCGGCTTCAGCCGGCTAAAGCCGGCACTCCAACGCATAGCTATGAGCTTTTCAGACAGCCTCTTAGTAGCGACTCCGCGCATCGCGTGCTATACTGAGCTATCCTTCATGCTTGGCGATATGTTGGGGGCCTATCTTGAGCCGTGATCGATCAGCGCTATTAGAGTCTGCTCATGGAATCATCAATGAGCAGATTGCGCGTCTGCGCGAGTTGCATCAGTCAACCCAGGAGCGGTTGGGCAAGCTTGAGATTGCGGTACGTACCTCGGAGCGGCAGCTCGATGAACTGTTGGTGCAGAGCCGTTTTGCAGCCGAGCGCGGGTTACCCAATGCCGAAGCGGCGGCGGCGCGTGAGCAACAGGCGCGCAACGAGCATGACCAACTGGCCGCCGAGTATACAGAGTTGCGGCGCACCTTGCGCCAACTTGATCAACTGGTGCGCCAGATTGAAATGAGTAGCGCCACGCTGAGCGGTACGGCAGAGGGTGAACCAGCAGACCCATGGGTGCAAGCGTTGTGCGCCCAGGTGATTATGGGCCGCGAAGAGGAGCGCAACCGGCTGGCGCGTGAGGTTCACGATGGCCCAGCCCAAGTGCTGGCCAATACGCTCATGGGCCTTGAACGCAGCCAAACGCTCCTCGCCGATGGCCGCCACGAACGCCTCGGTAGCCTCTTGGCTCAGATGAGCGAAGTGACCCGTGAGGGGCTGTATGAGGTACGCGGCTTTATTGCCGATCTGCGCCCAGCCCGCTTGGAAGAACAAGGCCTCGTGGAGGCGCTCCAAGAGTATCTGCGCCGCTACCGTAATCGCGTCAATGCCGCCGTGAGCTTTGAGGCCGATCCGTTGCCCCGTCTGCCCGCTGAAGCCGAGATTGTTCTCTACCGTGTTGTGCAAGAATCGTTGCAAAATGCCCGCAAACATGCCCGCAATGCACCGATCCACATTACGATCAGTGTACGCAAAAACATGCTCAACCTAACCATTCATGATGAAGGCCCCGGCTTTGATCCGCGCGAGGTCGCCCGGCGGGCAGGCCGTGAAAGTTGGGGGCTCACCAGCATGCGCGAGCGTGCTGAACTCATTGGTGCTCGCTTTGTTGTTACCACCCGTCCCGGCCATGGGACGAAGGTGGCGCTTCGTCTGCCGGTTCTGGTGGTGTAATACCATTTACGATTGTAGATTGTAGATTGTAGATTGCAGATTGCAGATTGCCGAACATGGCGTTCCAATGGGCTTTAACGTTCTTGATAATGCGGTATGTTCAAGGGTAATTGGTATAACCACGGAGAGATTGCCTATGTCGCTTCCCATCCGTGTGCTCATTATTGACGATCATCCACTCTTTCGTCAGGGCATTCGCTGGACATTGGAGGATGCCCCCGATATTTCGGTCATTGGCGAGGCCGAAAATGGCCAAGAGGCGCTCAAGCTCAGTGAGCGGCTCAATCCCGATGTGGTGCTGGTAGACATCAATCTACCCGGGCTCAATGGCCTTGAAGTCGCCCGCGTGATCAAGCGCCGTGATCCGCGTATGGGCATCATTGTACTCAGTGTCTATGAGGATGACGATCAACTTTTCCAAGCGATCAAGGTAGGGGCTGCGGCCTATTCGTCAAAGGATGTCAATCCTGAAGACCTGCTCTTTTTTATTCGTGAAGTAGCCAAAGGCAAATACCTGATCAACGAGTCGGTACTCGCCAAACCCAACGTTGCTACGCGGGTGCTGCACCAATTCCGCGAACTCGCCGCCTCCGACGATGAGCAGACGAGTACGCTCTTTGCCCCCCTCACTAGCCGCGAGATCGAAATCCTCGACTGCATCGCCCGTGGGCTTTCCAATAAAGAGATCGCCCACGAACTGAGCATCAGTGGTCAAACGGTCAAGAACCACATCACCTCGATCCTCTCCAAGCTGCAAGTGAATGACCGCACCATGGCGGTTATTTTTGCGATCAAGCGTGGTTGGATTCGTATGGGCTACCAATCGGGCGAGGAGCCGGTCGGAATGCAGTAGGGAAATCTTCGCTCTCGTGTTGGTGGCGTAGCCATCAACACGAGAGCGGGCTTAAATAAACCCCTTTTTATGCCCGCTTCTTGGCCGCAGGTTTCTTGGCCTCGGCAGATTTCTTGGCCGCAGGTTTCTTGGTTTCCACCGGCTTCTTGGCGGTATTGGCTCGCTGCTTGGTTGTCGGTTTTTTGGCCACTTCGCCTTCGGGCGGGGCGGGCTCGGCGCTTGTGGTGGTAACGGGGGCCAACTCTTCAAGGCTGTTGGTCACGTAGTCGCATTTGGGGTAGCGCGAGCAGCCGAAGAAGGGGCGACCAAAGCGGCCACGCCGCTGCAAGAGTTCACCCTCGCTACACTTGGGACAAGCGACGCCAGTGGGCAATGGAAGCGGCACAGGTTTACCGTCCTTGCCGATGCGCCGCGTATTGGCACACTCTGGATAGCCCGAACAGCCCAAGAAGGGGCCAAAGCGGCTCTTTTTGATCACCATTGGCCGCCCACAGAGATTGCACATCACATCGCTCGTTTCGGGCGCACTTGCTTTTGCCAGTACAATTTGACCATCGCTGTTGCGGTGGAAATCACTGGTGAAGTCGCACGAATCGGCTTGCGCCTCTTTGCTATAGCGCGTACAGGCAAGGAATTCGCCATTGCGCCCAAACTTGATCGCCAAATGCCCTTGGGTACACTTGGGGCATACAAGTTCGGTGACAATCTCTTCGCGCTTGACATTGCGCATCTCGCGCTGCGCGGTAGCCAAGGTCTCTTGGAACGGCCCGTAGAAGTCGCGCAGCACGGGCACCCACGCCTTCGAGCCATCGGCAATATCATCGAGTTGTTGCTCGAGCGCCGAGGTGAAATCATAATCCACAATCTTGGGAAAGTGCGCCACGAGCAGGTCGGTCACCACACGGCCCAACGTCGTGGGAATGAGCTTCTTCTCAGTCAACGAGACATACTCCCGATCCTGGATGGTCGAGATGATCGAGGCATAGGTTGAGGGCCGCCCGATGCCCAGACGTTCCAACTCCTTCACGAGGCTCGCCTCGGTGTAGCGCGGGGGCGGCTCGGTGAAGTGTTGAATGGGCAACAATTGCAACAGATCGAGCCCATTACCCTCAGCCAACAGCGGCAGACGGCGCTCGCTATCTTCGTCCTCCTCACCCTCATCGAGGCTCACATTGTAGACTGCGAGGAAGCCAGGGAACTTGAGGACACTGCCGGTTGCGCGGAAGAGGTAGGGCGGCGGGGTGGTGGGCTGGCTCTGATTCTGGCTCAAGGTCGCAATATCCACCGTCGTACTATCAAAGATAGCCGGGGCCATTTGCGAAGCAACAAAGCGCTTCCAGATCAACTCATAGAGCCGCAGCATATCGCGTTCCAGCTTACTGGCAACATCATCGGGCAGGCGACTACTACTCGTGGGTCGAATAGCCTCGTGGGCCTCTTGTGCGCCTTTAGCCTTGGCACGGTAGACGGGGGGCTTTTCGGGCAGATACTCCTGGCCAAAGCGCTGGGCAATCAACTCGCGTGCTTCAGCCTGAGCCTCCGCCGAGATAGTCGTGCTATCGGTACGCATATAGGTAATCAGCCCAACCGTACCCTCATCGCCACCAACATCAATCCCCTCATAGAGCCGTTGAGCGAGGGTCATGGTCTTTTTGGCACTAAAGCCCAACTTACGGCCCGCCTCTTGTTGCAGGGTACTGGTTGTAAAGGGGGGGGCTGGACTACGACGCTTATCCTTACGGGTAACCTTCTGTACCCGATAGGCGGCATTGGCCAGATCGGCCACAATCGCATCGGCCTGCTCTTGGTTTCCAATCGCAAACTTATCTAATTTTTTGCCCTCGCGCTCAATCAAGGTCGCCTTAAACGCATCACGCGGAGCCGTACCACCCTCTTTTAACAGATCAGCCTCAATCGTCCAATACTCCACCGCAACAAAGGCTTCAACTGCACGTTCACGCTCAACAATCAACCGCACCGCAACAGATTGCACGCGCCCAGCCGAAAGGCCCCGTTTGACCTTATCCCAGAGCAGAGGGCTGAGTTGATAGCCCACCAGCCGATCCAGCACGCGACGGGCCTGTTGGGCCTGCACAAGGTTCGCATTGATCGTTCGCGGCGTCTGGATGGCCTGGAGTACCGCATTGCGCGTAATCTCCTGAAAGACCACCCGATGCACCGGGATGCGCTGTGACTCATTAACCGCCTCGGTGATATGCCACGCAATCGCCTCACCCTCACGATCTGGGTCAGTCGCCAGATAGATTGCGTCGGCACTGCGCGCTGCTTGACGCAGCTCACTCACCACCTTCTGCTTCGTGACCTCATAGCTCGGCTCAAAGTCGTGTTCAACATCAATTGCCAAATCACGCTTAGGCAGATCGCGCACATGCCCCATACTTGAGGTCACGCGGAAGCCACGTCCAAGGTACTTCTGTATCGTCTTCGCTTTTGCCGGTGACTCAACAATAACCAGCTTATCGCCCATTGGGAAACCTATATGCCTTACAACGTGCCACTTTTTCTCCGCTGCACTATACGCGGGCGCGTTAGCCTTGTCAAGGGTGGATCAAGCAGATGCAGCCTTTCGGCTATAATGGTTCCCAGGTGCGTCTGCAAGGCAAGCCTTGCAGACGCACCTGGGGCTACGCTCATTTGCATTACGTTTAGGGCTGTCGCCCTAAAACCCGCTTTGGGGCTACCGCCCCAAACTCCGTTTTTTGTTGCGTTTTGGCGGCGAAGCCGCCAAAACGCAACAAAAAGAGTTTTCTTGGTGGAGGCGGAGCCTCTGCCAAACCTCCGCAAGGAAGCCTAACGTAGTACAAAGGCAGAAAGAAGAACTATGCGACTGATCATTGTGCGCCATGGTGAGAGCGAGTGGAACCGGATTCATCGGTACCAAGGGCAAATGGATGCGGCCCTCTCCGATTTAGGGCTGCGTCAAGCTGAGGCGTTGGCCGAACGGCTCAAGAGTGAGCAGCTTGACCAAATCTATACCAGTAAGCTCCAGCGTGCAGCCCGCACCGCGCAGGCGATTGCGCTGCACCACCCCAATACCCCTTTCGCCTATAGCGATGCTCTGCTTGAGATTCACCATGGTGAATGGCAAGGCAAGTATGCCGATGAGATCACGGCGAACTATGCCGAAGGACTGCGCGAATGGCGCGAACACCCCACCCGTTCGCAGATGCCCGGCGGCGAAAGTTTCTCCAACGTACTTAAACGCACCCTCGATTTCCTCGAACAGGCCCTTGTACAGCACCGCGACCAGACCGTCTTGGTCAGTACCCACGATGTGATTGTCAAGATTTTTGTAGCCCACGCCTTGGGGATGGATATGGATCGCATCAATCGCATCTGGGTCACCAATGCAAGCATCTCGGTGATCGAGTATAGCGACGAGCTGCCCTACCTCGTGAGCCTGAGTGAAGCCTGCCACCTTGGTACGCTGGCAAGCACCCGTGAGGGCCAGAAGGCGCTGTGAGGATACTATAGGAGGTAGGAAAGAGAAGGTAGGAAATAGAGTAAATGTACCTCTTTCCTACTTCCTATTTCCTCTTTCCTTTCCTCCCCCTCCTCTGCACACAAGCAGACCACGAAGCGCACACAATTCACAAGCACTGCATCTTGTCTCAGGCTACTCAATCAGCTATAATTACTGCACGTATCTGGATCAACTAGGTCTTGTCTGCCCCATGAGGCCGGTAGAGTGCTAAGGAAGCTGCCATTGAGCGTCACTTCAATAGTTCTTGTCCATGCTCATGCCCTCTTCCGCGAAGGGTTGCGGCACCACCTTCAGGCGCTGCCCGATTTTCGCATTGCAGGTGAAGCGAGTAATGGCCAACAGGCAATTCAACTGGTTGATTATACCGATCCCGATCTGGTGCTGATGGAGGTAGATCTCCCTGGCATTAATGGCCTAGAGGTTTCGCGTGTGTTGAAGCGTTCCCACCCCCACGTTGGCATTATTCTCTTCAGTAGTGCGCTTGATGGTACCCTTGTGGTCAAGGCCATCCGCGCTGGCGTCGCGGGTTATCTGCCGCGCAATATCGAATGGCCGATTCTGCTGCAAACGTTAATTGAAGTGCGCCGTGGCGAGTATCCGATCAACGAGCTTGTTCTTTCGTTGCCCGAAGTGGCCTCCCAAGTCCTCGCTGCCTTTCGCCAAATGGTGGTTGATGAAGATACGCAGAGTATCTATTCGCCGCTCTCGCCCCGTGAACTGGAAGTGCTTGAATTGGTCGCCGGTGGTCATACCAATAAAGAGATTGCTCAACGCCTCGATATTAGCAACCAGACGGTGAAGAACCATGTCTCCTCCATCCTGCGTAAGCTTGCCGTGAATGACCGCACCCAAGCGGTGGTCTATGCCATGCGCCGTGGCTGGATCAAGGTAATCTTGCCAGGGGATTAGAACGATAACCATGATCGTAGCAAAATATCTGCGTACCCTGCTCGCACTGCCGCTTATCCTTGTGCTGCTCTTGGCGGGTTGCGATCTGATGGTGGCCGGTGAGCGTGAAGAGATCGCAAATCTTGAGACGATCTTGGCGCTGACGCCCTCACCTACCAATTCCCCGACCCCGACCAATACCCCCGAGCCGACGCCGACCTTTACGCCGACGGTGGGCCCAACCGATACGCCGACGCCAACGCCTGAAGCCACTGCTACGCCGCTGCCGCCGACGCCAACCCCCAATCCGGCCCTGGCTGGCTTTGGTTTTTGTGACCAGCAGGGCGGCGCGACGGTTGGCCTCTTTTCGGCCCGTCTCGCTGAACTTGAGGCCAGTGGTACCCCTGCCTATGAGCAGGTTTTTCTGCGTTTTGATCTGGCCCCCAACTCGGCCCCGATTGGTGCGTGGGCGAGCTGTGTTGGCCCCGCCGATAGCGCCAGCCTTGCGCCTGAACGTGATCCCGCGCCCTACGCGGTGCGCGTGAGTCTGCCGGGTTGGCTGCGTGATGATCAGTTCCACGCTTCGGAATTGGGTGAGACGATTAGCTTTACGGGGACGCGCATCGTTACGGCGCTGCGTATGGTGCCCGCCGCCGACCCAGAGGCTGGTGCTGATCTGCTGATTGAATTGAGTGAGCCGTTGCCCTTCCGCTTGACCGTTGAGCGCGATCCGAGCCGCTTGATTATTGCGGTGGCCCGTGAATCGCCGGTGGTTGAGGCGAGCGATGAGCTACGCATCGCTACCAACGATGATGCTCCTAGCCTTGCAGCGCCAGTCTTTACGCTCTTTGATGGTGATCTCTGGGCGATTGAGGCGGGCTTGGATAACCCTGAGCCGGGTTGGACTCTTGAGCGCGCTGGGGTGCGCAACCTCACCAATTCGCCTGAGAGTGAAACCCATGTTGCGGTCAGTCCTGATGGCAACAGCATTGCCTTCTGTCGCGCCGCTCCCGGCCTCGATCCGGGTGATGCTGAGTTGCCGGTGCCGAGTGCCCTCTGGATTATGAATGTTGATGGTAGCAATCAGCGGATGCTGGCCCAGGTTGGCGTCAGTTGTGCCGACCCCGCCTTTAGCCCTGATAGTGGCACCCTTGCCTTTGCGGTGGATGAGACGGGCGCAATGCCGATTAAACGTGCGATCTACATTGTCTCGACCACGCGGGGCGGCACGGCGCGGCGCTTGGGGAGTAGTGGCGATGAGTGGAGCCGTTTTGCACCGCAGTGGCTGCAAGGCGGGGGCATCATCTATGCTGCTGAAGCCCAAGATGGCCGTAGTACCCTCTTCTTCCGCCGCACCCCCTCGCAGTCCGAAGAGGATGTCGGGGCCGATTTGCTGGTGCGCGCTGATGGGCACGCCCCCTATGCCGCCTTCGGTCGCCCCTTAGCGGCCCAGGATGGCAGCCGGGTGGCAGTTGAGGCGCTGCGGAGCGACGCTCCCGGAGCTAATCTGCTCATCCTTGATGCGCGTGGCACGCTGATCGACACGCTTGGTAGCCAGCAGATCGTGTTGCCAACCGCCACGCCTACCCCAACGGGTACGCCCACGAGTACCAGTACGCCAACGCCTACCCATACGCCCGAACCCGCTGATACTGAGGAAGACACGACGCCTACCGTAGAGCCAACCGCTACCCCAGAGGATGAAGCAACGCCTACGGCGACCTCAGCGCCTATGCCCACCCCCGAATTGGCCCCGCCGCCCCAAGTGCAGCGCGAAGGCCCCTTCTGGACGCGCCCGCTTGCCTGGGATGAGGATGGTCGCCTGATCTACCTCAGTACCCTTTGTGCCAGTCATGCCATCCATGATTATGAAGTTAAACGTTGGCTTGGTGCCCAGCGCACCGAGGTCTTGACGAGTGGCCAAGGGCTTGGCGGCATCGGTGCGGCCACCATCGTGGGCGACGGGTTGATCTACCAACTCACACCGCCACCAAGCGGGTCACGCGGCCCCCGCGCCCACACCCCCCGCGAGCCGGTTGAACTCTGGCTTTGGGATCTACGCAACGACACCCGCGCCCGGCTACTCAGCAGCGAGCGCGGCATGGGCCTGTTGGGTTCGTAAGACTCTTAACAACTTTGTCATTGCGAATTTACGTGGTCTTCATTCTTCCGTGCTATGCTACAGCCGCTACTACACCTAATTGGCCTAGCGGAAGGAATGAACGATGACGGTGATCGAGAGCTATCAGCGGCGCAACAATGAAGCTTCATTACTGATCATAGAGCGCATTCTACGCGACCGTGATTCCTTTTGGTACCAAGTGGCTGAAGAACGCGATTTGAACCGGCTGATTGGCCAGATGTTTGTCAGTTCAAGCATCTCGTTCAGCCTCTACGGCATTGTGCTTGGCCTCTCGCACAGTTGGCTGCAGGCGCTCTCGTCGGCGGTGAAACTCCCGTTGCTCTTTGTGCTTACGATTGCCATCTGTCTCCCTTCACTCTACCTCTTTAACCTTGTCTTCGGTTCACGGCTCAGTGTCCGCCAGGCGCTCTCGATTGTGCTGACATCCACCACCGTTATTGCCATGCTGACCTTGGCCTTTGCTCCGATCAGCCTCTTCTTTCTGCTCAGCGCCCCGAACTATGAGTTCTTCAAGCTACTCAATGTGGCCATTCTCACGCTCACTGGCTTTGTAGGTCTCACCTTCCTCGTTGATGGGATGCGCTACTTGAACAATACGGCGCTACAATTCCTACAAAGCCAAGGGCTCCAAACCGAGTCTAAGCCTGAAGCTGGTGAACAGCGTCAAACCAACCTGCCAACTGTGGTGAAACCTGTGAGCATGAAGTTGATCTACTTTTGGGTGATCCTCTTTGGCTTTGTCGGTACGCAACTCGCTTGGACGCTGCGCCCCTTCTTTGGCGACCCGATGGGTGAGTTTGCAATCTTCCGGCCCATTGAAGGAAACTTCTATGTCAACCTGATTGGCACGTTGCTCCAGATGATGCGCTAAAGAGCACGCTTTCATGCAGAGGTGGAGTTGGTCATGCGTGATCCCCTAACAACCGTGCTTGGTCTCGTCGCAGTTACAATCTTTGCGGGCATCTTTGTCTTCGTGCTATTACGTTATGGCACGAGTCCAGAGCGACGCCACTCCTTCATTTTGGGCTACCCGCCCACCCTCTTTCCCAACCAACAACTGGTTGCGCTCCCCGCTCTGATCGCGCTGGCCGCCAGCCAAGCCCGGCTCATGCAGGTTTACGCCAAGCTCCAGCCCCGCAGCACCGCCCAGGTCTGGCTCCATGCCTACCTGACCGAGTTGCGTGGAATTATGGATGCCGCCTATAAGGCCGCAGAGGTGGCGTTGATCTATGAGCATACCGAGCTACTCGACCGGATCGCTACGGAGGTTGCGACGAGTGAGCGTTCGATTGCCCAAGAAGCCATGCGCCACCTGCTGCACAACGAGCGCGACCTAGACCTGATGGCACTTGATGTGCGTTTAGCCACACTTCAGCGTTTTGCGCGCGAGTTGGCACGGGCGTAGAGAGCTACGGAGGGTTGAACCACAGAGGCACCGAGGACACAGAGGTTTTAGGGAATTTGGCAATAGCGCAAAAACCACGCTGTTGGGGAAGCAGATTTTGTTGCGTACCCCATTACTTTGTCACTCTGAGTACCTCATGGCCCGCAGGCCAGTGGCACGGAGAGAAACAGCGTGAGTGCGCTGCCCCTCCGCTGGCTGAGCTTGTCGAAGCCAGCGGAGGGTGGCGGCGC
>NZ_NQWI01000296.1 GCF_002532535.1 Candidatus Viridilinea mediisalina | reverse complement strand
CGGCTGCCGCTGGATCATCTTTGGTACGCAGCCACTCGTCGGGCGAGATTTCGACATAGACCATTCTATCATCAAAGATCGTCGTCTGTTCATGGGCATGCGTATCAGCAATCAAGTATAATCTTGGTACTTTCACCCGGATAACGAGCGCTTTCATGCCTTCAGGTAGGTGATCACGCTCAAAAAAGATCTGTCGTTCGCTAGGTGGTTGCACCATGGGAAACCTCGCTAAATTTCTACAGAGCGAATTTGTACGACTCTGCCCGGTCGGTTGGCGTTGCCAAACCGAGCAACGGCTCCTCGCGCCAGCGTTTGACCAACAGATGGGCTACGCTTCGCGGGTTGATCTCCTCTTATACCGCGAGGATGGAACACGTCAACTCTGGATCGAATTCGAGGTGAGTCGTGCCGATCCGGTGGCCAATCATGCCAAGTTCTCCGTCGCGCACCTCTTTCAGCCCCAACTTGAGAGCGACACCTTTGTCTCGATGATTAGCCCACGGGTTGACTATGGCCGCGCCAATCTCGCCGGAAATATGATCACGTTGATGCGTAAGATCGGTATGCAAGCCTTTCAGATGCCTCTTGTACCCTACCTTAGTGCTCCAGCGATCAATGCGCTCAACAAGCTCTCGCAGGCAGAACTTATGACCCACAGTGAGATTGAAGCGCAACGCGAACTTGAGCGCATCTTTGCCATCGTTGAGCCAGCCTTCACCGTCGAAACGCAGCGCATTCACTTTGCCAGTAACCTGCTTGAAGTGATGCTCAACATTCGCACCTGGAACGCCGAGATCAACCAAGCGGCACACAGCGCACGTTGGGGCAAGCGTACCATCTCCTACTTTGTCTTTGATCCCATCACGCACCTCTTTGCCCCTTCAAAGTTCTGTGCCTACGTTGCGCTCAAAGCCGCTACAACCACTGAACATGCTACCAGCAG
>NZ_NQWI01000131.1 GCF_002532535.1 Candidatus Viridilinea mediisalina | reverse complement strand
CCCCGTTGCGTTGCCATCCTGAGCGAAGGTTCGTAGGAACATTCCTGTTTGCGCCGTAGGTAGTGCCGACTTTAGTCGGCTTCCCATCGCTGCCAAAGACCTCAGCCGACTAAAGTCGGCACTACGGTAGTCGTAAACCATGAACTATTCAGCATGACAGGCTGCTGGGATACTTAAAAGTTTCTGCTTCCCTTAATACTATTGCTCCGGCTTCATCCCTCATCCCTCATCCCTCATCCCTCCTTCACAACGCTAAGGTGATACTGTGGCCGCTATTAGAATCCTAATTGCCGAAGACAACGACCTCGTCTCGCTCACGCTGGAAGAGCAGTTGAAGGGACTTGGCTATGATGTGGTGGGGATCGCTCGCTCTGGCACCGAAGCGATCAATCTAGCCTTGCGCCTGCGCCCCGACCTCATCATGATGGACATCCGTATGCCTGAGATGGAGGGTACCGAGGCCGCAGCACATATCCGCGAGCAGGCACCAACCCCCATTATTATGCTCACCGCCTATGCCGATAAAGAGACGATTAAACGCGCTGAGGCCGCCGGCGCCCTCGCCTACCTCGTCAAGCCGGTGAACGAAAATGAATTGCCTCCCGCAATCAATATCGCCTTGGCACGCTTCCGTGAAATCGAAACCCTGCGCGATCAAGTAGTCGAACTCGAAGAATCACTCGAAGCGCGCAAGGTTGTCGAACGCGCCAAAGGCATCCTGATGCAACGCCTTGGCCTCAGCGAACGCGATGCCTATGAACGCTTGCGCCAACGCGCCCGCGATAAACGCACCAAGATGAAAGATATTGCCCAAGCAATTATTGAAGCTGAAGAACTATTGGGCCAATAAGGTTGACGCTAACCCCCTATCGTGGTAAAATCCTCGCGGTGTGTCGGGGTAGCTCAGTGGTAGAGCAAACGGCTCATAATCGTTAGGTCGCGGGTTCAAATCCCGCCTCCGACACCATCCTCTCAGGGAGTGATGAGCGATGAGATTGCAATCTCATCACTCGTCACTCCCTATTTTTCTTTTTTCTGCTTTCTATTTCCTACCTTATGATCGAGCGAATTCGTACCTTCCTCAGCACCCACCACCTCTTGCGCCCCGATGCCCTGCTGCTGGTCGCGGTCTCTGGCGGCCCCGATTCGCTCTGCCTGCTGCATCTTCTGAAGCAGGTGCATGCTACAGGTGGCCCCAAGCTCCATGTAGCCCACCTCGATCATGGTCTGCGTGGTGCCCAATCCGCCGCCGAAGCCCATATGGTTGCCAACCTTGCCGCTGCATGGGACATTCCCGCTACAGTGGAGTATCGCGATCTTGCCGCATTGCCCCGTGCGAAACATACCAGCCTGCTGGCCGCCGCCCGTCAAGTGCGCTATACCCTCTTTGCCTCCATTGCGCGTACTCTGGGTGCAAGTGCCCTCGCTGTGGCCCACCAAGCCGACGACCAAGCCGAAACGCTGCTGCTCCACCTGCTGCGCGGCGCTGGTCTCGCTGGCTTGCGGGCGATGCGTCCCGTTGTGCCTTGGGCTGAATGGGCCGCAACACCAATTACCCTTGAACATGCCGCATTATCAAGAATGCTAACGCCCATTGGGACGCCATGTTCGGCAATCTGCAATCGGCAATCTACAATCGTAAATGGTATAACACCACATGAAGTGCATGCATCGCAGCCTGAAGCAACAGCAACGTGCCCGCCCCTCATTCGCCCGCTCCTCACCACGAGCCGCAATGAGATCCTGGCCTACTGCACCACCCACAACCTCCAGCCCGCCGATGATCCCAGTAATCGCTCGCCCCACTACACTCGCGCCCGCGTGCGCCAGTTGTTGCCCCAACTCACCAAAGAAAATCCTCAACTTGTCAGCACCTTGGGGCGCACCGCCCACATCTTGGGCGATGACTATGACTATATCCAGCAGCAACTCTCCGCCCTCTGGCCCAGTTTGGCCCGATCGGACGCTGGTGTTGTCGCTTTGCAGCGTGAACGCTGGCTAACCCTCCATCCCGCCATGCAACGCCACGCCCTGCGCCGCGCCGCCGCCAGCCTCGGTGCCTACGAATTGAGCCTACAACAGCTTGAAGCCGCCCGCACCCTCGCCACCCGTCCCGGTCACCAGATGCAACTGACGGCTACCCTGCGTCTCATGGTTGACCAAAACGACCTTATTCTTGCCCTTCCCCAAGCCCAACCCTACCCTGCCCACCCCCAACTCACCCAATCTGAACTTCCCCTCCTAAACCCCGGTACGACCCCGATTGGGCATGGTTGGTACTGCCAGATTACCGATACACCACCCGCTCAACCCGACCGCTGGTGGCTGCAACTTGACCCGCAGTTGCTCGATGGCCCCCTCAGTTTGCGCTGCCGTCGCCCCGGCGACCGCTTCCATCCCCGTGGTGCCCCTGGTAGCCGTAAGCTGCAAGATTTCTTTGTCGATCAAAAACTCCCCCAAAGCCTTCGTGCCGCTTGGCCTCTCCTCGTTACCCCTAGCAGCATCGTCTGGGTCGTCGGTCTCCGCCCCGCCGCGCCCTTCAGTGCTCATCACCAGCATCAGCAGCCTACCATCTGGGTAGGCTGCGCTATAGATTTGGGTGCGGCCTAGCCCCAACACCTTATCAAATAAGCTCGCGCAAAGCCGCAAAGGTTTGGCGCTCATATGCAAAAAAACTCTGCGCCCTTGCGCCTTTGCGTCAAGAAACCCGTCGTATTTGAAAAATATTGGGCCTAGCCCCGCCCAGAGCTAGGTCAAAAAGGAAAAAACGAAACGCATGCACAATCACATGGCCAAAATCCTCCTCACCGAACAACAGATCGCTACCCGTGTGCGTGAACTCGGTGCCCGCATCACCAGCGACTATGCCACCCACGATAATCTGCTGCTCGTTGGTGTGCTCAAGGGTTGCACTATGTTCATGGTTGACCTTTCGCGCACCATTGAACTGCCTGTAGCCCTCGATTTCATCGCGGTAGCCAGCTATGGGGCCAGCACCGAGTCGAGCGGGGTGGTACGGATGCTCAAAGACCTAGATACCGACATTGCTGACCGCCATGTGCTCCTTGTCGAAGACATCATTGATAGTGGCCTTACCCTCGCCTACCTCCTCGAACAACTCCACCTCCGCAATCCAGCCAGTCTCCGCATCTGTAGCCTCCTCAATAAGCCCGAACGACGGATCGCTGAGGTTGTGGTTGACTATTTGGGCTTCGATATTCCTAATGAATTTGTCGTTGGCTATGGCCTTGATTATGCAGAACGCTACCGTAATCTTCCCTACATCGGCGTGCTTAAACCGGAAATTTATCTGCCTTGAGTTCACGTGCCGCACGCATTGTGATCCAGATTACCAACAAGCTGTGATCTAGTTCCCTTGAAGCCACCCCTACAGTCTGTTATACTGCTCATACGGCCTCATGCTATGCGGCTGCAATTGGCCTGTTCCCTAACGAGGAATGAGGAAAAGGAAAGAGGAAGTAGGAAAATAGAAAAGTTAGGAAGCTAAGAGTGCAGCATCAAGATGCGCGAAACGCCTCCGGTCTGTTCTTCTGTTTCTCTGTTCCCCTGTTCCTTTGTTCTTCTTGTTCCCCTGTTCTCCTTGTTCCCCTGTTCCTTTGTTCTTCTTGTTCCCCTGTTCTTCTGCGCCTCATGAGACGCAGCATACTCCTGGGAGGGTAAATTATTCGCATGGGTGACAATCGCTGGCTTAAGAATAGTTTTGTTTATCTGATCATCCTCGTCGCCGCCCTGGCCCTCTTCTTCCAGTACTTTGGTCAGTCGGGCACGCAGAACAATGAGATGGGCATCGCCCAAGTCATTGCTGAAGCGCGTGCCGGTAGGGTAAGTGACATCCAAGCCCAAGCTGGCGATGAGCAGATTATCGTTACCACCCCCGATGGTGAGTTCCGTTCCCGCCTCGAGACGCGCGATAGCGTGATGTCACTGCTCGCGCAGTACGATGTGCCCATTACTGGGGCCGATGGTCGTCCGCTCATTCGCGTTACAGTGGCCCCCGCCCCCGCTTGGGGTGGCTTGCTCAGTATCTTTACCATCCTGCTGCCCACCCTGCTGCTGATCGGCTTCTTCATCTTCTTCATGCGTCAAGCCCAAGGCTCGAATAACCAGGCTATGTCCTTCGGTAAGAGCCGCGCCCGTATGTTTGCCGGTGATAAGCCCACCGTAACCTTCGCTGATGTCGCGGGCCAAGAAGAGGCCAAGCAGGATCTCACCGAGGTCGTTGAGTTCCTTAAGTTTCCCGATAAGTTCGCCGCCCTCGGTGCCCGCATTCCCCGTGGTGTCCTGATGGTTGGCCCTCCCGGCACCGGCAAGACGCTCCTCTCCCGTGCTGTTGCTGGTGAAGCAGGCGTGCCCTTCTTTAGCATCTCTGGCTCTGAGTTTGTCGAGATGTTTGTGGGTGTTGGTGCCTCGCGTGTCCGCGATCTCTTCGATCAGGCCAAGCGTAATGCCCCCTGTATCGTCTTCATTGATGAGATTGATGCCGTTGGCCGTCAGCGCGGTGCTGGTCTCGGTGGCTCCCACGATGAGCGTGAGCAGACCCTCAACCAGATTCTGGTTGAAATGGACGGGTTTGACACCAATACCAACGTGATCATTATCGCTGCCACCAACCGCCCCGATGTGCTTGATCCCGCCCTGATCCGCCCTGGTCGCTTCGACCGCCAGGTGGTGCTTGATGCCCCCGATGTGCGTGGGCGCATCGATATCCTCAAGGTGCATGTGAAGGGCAAGCCCCTCGCTGATGATGTTAACCTTGAGATCCTGGCCCGCCTCACCCCCGGCTTCTCTGGTGCCGACCTGATGAATGCCGTGAATGAGGGCGCTATCCTCGCCGTCCGTCGCTCCAAGAAGAAAATCGGCATGTCCGAACTGCAAGACGCAATTGAACGGGTGGCCCTCGGTGGCCCCGAACGCCGCTCCCGCGTCATGAGCGACCGCCACAAGCTGGTTGTTGCCTACCACGAGGCTGGTCACGCCATTACCGGCGTCGCAATGCCCCGTGGCGATAAGCTCCAAAAGGTTACCATTATCCCCCGTGGTCAGGCTGGCGGCTATGCCCTCTTCCTGCCCGATGAGGATAGCATGAACCTCCGTAGCATCGCCCAGTTCAAAGCCCGCATGACCGTCGCCCTCGGTGGCCGGGTCGCTGAAGAGATTGTCTTTGGCTCCCAAGAGGTCACCACGGGTGCCTCTAGCGACCTTGTGACGGTGACGCGTACTGCTCGCGCAATGGTGACCCGCTACGGTATGAGTGAAGCGCTTGGCCCCGTTGTCTTCGGCGAAAAGGAAGAGTTGATCTTCCTTGGCCGCGAGATCAGCGAGCAGCGCAACTATAGCGATGATATTGCCCGCCAGATCGATGTCGAAGTCAAAGCCCTCGCTGAAGAAGCATACGACAACGCCACCCAAATCCTGATCAACAACCGCGCTGTCCTCGACGACATGGCCAATGCCCTGCTTGAGTTCGAGACGGTCGAAGGCGAACAGTTGGCTGAACTGCTTAAGCGGGTGAAGCCACTGACAATTGACATGTCGCGCCAGAACGACAATCGCTCCCAGACTTCTCAAAACTCGCCTCAGAATTTCCCCCCGCCCGCAACCGCCTAGAAACCCCTCCGGCGATAGAGTTTTTGCAGAGATGCAGAGCATTGAACCACAGAGGCACAGAGAACACAGAGCAGAGTGTGGCATGGCAATCACGCACCATTGTTGACACTCTCTCTCTGTGCCCTCGGTGCCTCTGTGGTTCAATCCTCGGTACCTCTTAATTGTCAATCTGCGCCCGCTGCAACGCCCCACTGTAGTCCACGTAGACACTCTTCCACTCACTAAAGACATCCAGCATCGTCGGGCCAGCTTCGCGGTGACCATTCCCCGTGCCCTTCACCCCCCCAAAGGGTAGGTGTATCTCCGCCCCAATCGTTGGCGCATTGATGTAGACGATGCCCGCCTCCAGTTCGTGCATGGCCCGGTAGGCCGTGTTGATGTCGCGGGTGTAGATGGAGGCTGAGAGGCCGTAGGCTACGTCGTTGGCCACCGCTAACGCCTCGTCAAAATCGTCCACCTCAATGATGCTCAAGACTGGCCCAAAGATCTCTTCGCGTGCAATCCGCATTGTGGGCGTAACCCCCGTAAAGACCGTTGGCTGCACAAAGAAGCCGTGGTCGTAGTCGCCCCCGCTTAGGCGCGCCCCACCACAGCGCAAGGTTGCACCCTCGCTCTTACCAAGCTCAATGTAGCCAAGCACGCGCTCAAGCTGTGCGCCATTCACCAACGGCCCCATCTCACTGGTTGCTTGCAAGCCATTGCCTACCCGCAGCGCCTTAGCCCGCGCCACGATCCGCTCGCTCATCTCAGCCGCAATGCCGCGCTGCACAATCAGGCGACTCGTCGCGGTGCAACGCTGCCCCGTGGTTCCAAAGGCGGCCCAAACGACGCCTTGTTCCACCAGATCGAGATCAGCATCGTCCATCACGATTAGCGGATTCTTGCCGCCCATCTCCAAGCTCACCCGCTTGATCTGGCGGGCACCCAGTTCGTACACCAGACGACCAACCTCGTTACTGCCGGTAAAAGAGAGTACCGGAACATCAGGGTGTTCTACCAAAGGCTGCCCCGCACTTGGCCCATAGCCAGTCACAATATTGACCACCCCCGGCGGCAGGCCCGCTTCAACCAAGCATGCCACCAGATTGTAGGTGCTGATCGAAGCATCTTCGCCCGGTTTGATCACCACCGTATTGCCGCAAACCAGGGCAGGCAACATCTTCCATGAAGCAATCGCCATAGGAAAATTCCAGGGTGTAATCATGCCAATCACCCCAATCGGCTGACGCATGCTCATCTGGAACTTGTTGGGCAACTCCGAGGGTGTTGTAACCCCGTGCATGCGCCGCCCTTCGCTGCCCGCGAACTGAGCCATGCCAATCGCCTCAACAATGTCGCCCCCCGCCTCAAAGAGCGGCTTGCCCATCTCACGGGTCAAGTCGTGACTATACTGCTCCTTGCGTGCCACAAGCAACTCAGCCGCCTTGAGCAAAATCTCGCCCCGTTGCGGGGCCGGTACCTTGCGCCAAGTGGTGTAGGCCGCTTTTGCTGCTGCTACCGCCGCGTCAACATCCGCAGCACCACTATCTTGAAAAACACCCACAAGATCACGCTGATCGGCTGGATTGCGCCGCTCAAACGTCTGCCCCGAACTACTCGGCACAAACTCGCCGTTAATGAAATTGTGAAATACTCGTGTCTCGGTCATCCTGTTTGACCTCCGTGTTGATGTAACCCTAGCCGATTATAGCACGCACCCCATGGCGCAATGTGCGCTATACTATGAGCAGGACAATGACCATACAGGTAAGAAGCTGTCTGAAAAGCCGGGGGCACACACTGGAGTGCCGGCTTTAGTCGGCTAAAGTCGGCACTCCAACGCCAACCCATAGAATTTTCAGACAGCCTCTAAGGTTTCAGAAAAGCTGAAAGTCGCTTTACAACCTTTTGAGGATGCGTGAGGCGAAGAGGCGAGAGCTTCGCGTCCTCGCATCCTCGCGTCTTCGCAAGCTGTAAAGTCGCCACGAACCCCATCCCTACAAATCCAAACCATCACCTTGAGGACAGGTATGCTGGAGATTGAAGTCGCAGCCGCAAAAATCGCCTACCACGGCAGTGGTGAGAGTGGTGATACCCTAGAGATGATTGAGCGCCCCGGTGGTGGCTTCTCCTTCGTGCTGGTTGATGGCCAAGGCACCGGACGAGGGGCCAAGACGTTGAGCAATCTGCTGGCCACCCGCGCCATCTCCCTGCTCAAAGATGGTGCCCGTGATAGCGCCGCCGCACGCGCTGTTCACGATTACCTCTACACCTACCGCATGGGTCAAGTTGCAGCTACCCTCAACATCCTCTCGGTCGATTTTCAAAATGGCAAAATCTTTATGGCGCGCAACAATCCCGCCCCCTTCTTTGTGATCGATCATACAGGTCTGCGCTCATACAATGAACCCTCATTGCCCATTGGTCTACAACCTATGACCAACCCCAATCTTACGGAATTGGCGGTGCGGCCCTACACCTACATTGTGGTCTTCTCCGATGGCCTCTTGCGTGCGGGCGAACGCTACGATGAAGACCTCGAATTGGTCAATTTTCTCTCCGCATGGCCCACTGAAGCAGGCCACACGGCCCAAACCTTAACCGATACCATTCTTGAGCGTGCCATCGCCCTCGACCGCGGCCAACCGAGTGATGATATGAGCATCCTCTCGCTCGCAATTCTGCCCCGCGATCAAGCGATCTCCGTTCGGCGCATGTGTGCCAGCTTGCCCTTTGAAGCCCCCACCTGGCCCGCCCCCTAAAATCCATTCAGGTAGAGTGTTTTTGCAGAGATGCAGAGGTTTTCACCACAGAGGCACTGAGGACACAGAGGTTTTGATGGGGCAGGCCAAACTATGGTGATTGCCTTGCCGTAAATTTCTCTGTGTTCTCTGTGTCTCTGTGGTGAAAACCTCTGTACCTCTTCTTGTTCACATTGTGAGCAAACGCTCTACCCGCAAGCCCCTAAACTCCCATGTCTCCTCTGCCCCCCCGACGATCCTATCGCACCGCCCGCGAACGTGTCGCCGCCCGCCGCGCCGCCCTCGGTGGTTCAACCTCACGTCGCCGCCAACGCCGCAGTTGCACTCCCGTTGTTCTTGTTGCCCTGCTCATCCTCGCTGTGGGCGGGTTGATTATCTCGATGGTAGGCAATTGGGCCAGCGCAACGCTGCGTACCTTCGAGCAGGACGATCCCCGCTACCCAACTACTGCTGGTGCAGTTGCCCACCTGCCCGCCTCGCTACGCGAACCCTTCAACGTTCTGCTCATTGGCCTCGATAGTCGCGACAGCCCCGAAGATGGCGTTCGTTCTGATACCCTCATGCTCGTCCATGTGCATCCTGCTGAGGGTTGGGCCGGTATGCTCTCCATTCCCCGCGATTCGATGGTACAGATGCCCAACCTGGGCCTACGTAAGATCAACACCGCCTACACCTACGGCTACAATAACGCCACCAGCCTCTATGGTGCCGGTACCTCCCCCGCTGCTGGCGGTGGCGCTTTTGCTGCCGAGACCGTCGCGGCCTTTCTTGATCTCTCGGTGGACTACATCGCCCAAGTGGATTTCGAGGGCTTCAAACATATCATTGATACCCTTGGCGGCGTAACCATTGATGTCGAACGGCCCATCCTCGATCCCGCCTATCCTACGCCAGACTATGGCTACGAGCGCCTCTACATTCCCGCTGGCCTGCAGGTGATGGACGGCGCGGCGGCGCTGCGTTTTGCGCGTACCCGCCATAGCACAAGCGACTTTGATCGCACCGCGCGCCAACAACAAGTACTGCGCGCCATCCTGCACGACGTGCGTTCGCGTGATCTGCTGAGTCAGGCCAATCTGCTGCCCGAGCTTGTACGCAGCCTTGAAGGCAGCGTTCGCACCACGATGCCCCTCAGCGACATTGACACACTGCGTGGCCTTGCGGCATTGGCCCAACAACTCGATCCCGCAGCGATCCTCACCCTAAGCCTCAACCCCAACGACGTACGCATTGTTGCTGAAGAAGGCTCAAACATCTACTGGGATCCCAACGGAGTTGCCGCCCAAGTCGCACGGCTACTCGCGGGACCTCAAGGCAGCAGCGCCCTTGCGCGCATCCAAGTCCTCAATGCAACCGATATGCATGGCCTTGCCGGGCGCGTCAGCTCCCGCCTCAGCGCCCAAGGCTTTAGTGTCAACAACCCCGCCGACGCCCCTATGCGTAGCGCCCAAACCCGCCTCATTGACTATAGCGGCCACCCCGAAACCCTACGCCGCCTTGCCACAACCCTCAACCTCAACCCCGGCCAAGTCTACACCTCGCCCCCTCCTGACGCCCCCCCCGCACCCTATCAGAGCGACATTGTCCTGCTGATTGGTGCTGATTTTCAGGAGTGATGCTATTCTTGTAAGTGTTCAGAGTTGGGGTAAGCAACATGCTGGGTGCGCGGGCCTTGAGGAACGTAACAAAATTGCGGTGCCTTCGCCCCTCTCCCACAATGTGGGAGAGGGGCCGGGGGTGAGGGCCATCCATAGGTCTCACAAAGCCCTATATGTATGCTCAATGACAATCAAGCCCATTTGGGACGCCATGTTCGGCAATCTGCAATCTACAATCTACAATCTGCAATCTGCAATCTACAATCGGAAATGGTATCACCCCCGCACCAACACCACCGCCCGCGCCCCTGTAAAGCGCATGCGCTGCTCCTCCAGGCTCGGAACGCCATGTCCACCATAGCTCACCGCCTCACTATCGAGGTGCAGTTGCCAATCCTTCTCCTCAAGCTCCACTTCAGCTACGCCACCCAGACTCACCGCGAGGAATAGTTCGGCACCCTGTGTGCTGCGGTAGTGCAATGTGATCGTGCGGTCATCCACCGGCTTGACACTGACACTCGTCCGTTCACGTAGCGCCACATGGCTACGCCGTAGCGCCAAGAGATCCCGATAGAGCGCCAAGATGCCCGCATGCGCTCCGTGTTCTCGTTCTTCCCATTGCAACTTCGAGCGCAAAAAGGTCTGCACATCCTGCGGATCGGGCACCGTGGCCCCACTAAAGGCCGTAAAGCTGGCAAACTCCCGCCGTCGCCCCTCGGTCACCAGCTTGCCTAGCTCAGGGTTGTGGTCGGTAAAAAAGAGAAACGGCGTCGCAGCAGCCCACTCCTGGCCCATCCAGAGCAATGGCGTCTGCGGTGCCAACAGAAGCAGCGTCGAAGCAGCCCGGTAAGCCTCCAAGGTGACCGTGTGGTGTAACCGTTCACCGAAGGCGCGGTTACCCACCTGATCATGGTTCTGGATGCAGTAGACAAAATGGGCTGGCGCTACGTCACTTGCCGGTGCGCCTCGGGTATGGCCCAAGTGGGGCGAGCGTTGCCCCTGGAAGAACCAATTCTGCCGAATCGTTGCCGCCAGATCCTGGGCGCTCCCGCTGTAATCTCCGTAGTAACCCTCTTGCTCCCCCGTGAGCGCCACACGCACCTGGTGGTGAAAATCATCGGCCCATACCCCATCAAGCCCCCATCCCGCCTGGGGTTTGGCGTCAACCCCACGCACCAGCGCAGGATCGTTCGCCTCATGCTCGGCAATCAGCAAAAAATGGCGCTCGGCAGGCAACTGCGCCCGCACCGCCGCAGCCAACTCCGCAATCACATGGGTCGCACTATCGTCAATAATGGCGTGTACAGCATCAAGGCGTAGCCCATCCACATGGTATTCGTGCAACCAATACAGCGCATTGTTGATAAAAAAATCGCGTACCGGACGAGCCTCGGGGCCATCTACATTGATCGCATCACCCCATGGCGTCGTATGGCGATCCGTAAAGTAATCGAGGCTAAACTCACGCAGGTAGTTCCCGTCGGGGCCAAAGTGGTTGTACACCACATCGAGCAATACAGCTAACCCTTTGGCGTGGGCCGCATCCACTAGCCGCCGTAGCCCCTCGGCCCCCCCGTAGGTCCGCGCTGGAGCATAGAGATTAACCCCATCGTAGCCCCAATTGCGCTCCCCCGGAAAATCGGCCACCGGCATCAGTTCAATTGCGGTAACCCCCAACGCCTTGATGCTATCCAAGCGCTCAATCAACGCATCAAAGGTACCAGCGGGAGTTGCTGTGCCGACGTGCAACTCATAGATCACCAAATCCTCTAGCGCCACGCCACGCCACGCGCTATCACTCCATGCAAATGTCGTCGGATCAACCACTGCCGATGGCCCATGCACCCCTTCGGGTTGTGAGCGCGAAGCCGGATCGGGCCGCGCAGCGCCCCCATTGATGCAATAGGCATAGTGCGTACCCACACCAACCCCAGCAACATAACCCGCAAAATAGCCCCCCTCCTCCGACGTAAGGCTATGCATCGCACCACTATCAGGCAACAGCACCTCAACCCGATCCGCTCGCGGTGCCCACACCCGAAAATGGGTACCCTCAGCCTCAGATTGCGCTCCAATTGGTAACTTCCAAGCCATCTATCATCTCTCCTGTTTAGGCTACAGGCATGCGAACGTGACACCTTACGCATGCTTCCGCCATTTGGCGGGGGGTAGGGCGTAGCCCCACGCTAGATTCTAGCGGAAATCGCCCCGCCAGGGGGCGATTTCCGCTAGAATCTAACACAATTCTAACAAAAACCCCTTCACAAGCCCTCGTGCTCTTGCTATACTACAAGCGTGTTCGGTGGTCTCACTCAGCAACGAGGCAGACCAAGAAAACCCAAAAGAAAGCTGCTCGCGCCACTTGACAAACTCAAGCAGGCGTGATACACTTTTGTGGTGTTCGACGGTCTCACTCGTGAGCGAGGCAGACCTGAACAAGTGAGAGCTGGAGGCCACAAGCGAACCGCGCCAGGGTGACCTGGAGACGTCGCCGGGCCGGAGGGGTAACCCACCGCCTGGTTTTTTGTTGCCAAAACTCTCACAGCGCACCTTAGCAACTGAACAGTGATGAGATAGAATTGTGGGTTCCACGTCAATGTGAGAGTGGAGCTAAGGCTCTATTCTATTCAACGCAGAGTTTGATCCTGGCTCAGGACGAACGCTGGCGGCGTGCCTAATGCATGCAAGTCGAACGCAGCAA
>NZ_NQWI01000008.1 GCF_002532535.1 Candidatus Viridilinea mediisalina | reverse complement strand
CAAGATCGCCGCGAATACCTCTGGTCAATGCTGCTTAATCACCTCTTTGTGCTGAGTCGTCTGCAACCCGCCCAAGATCCCACGCGCTACCAGCATACGCTGCTGTTAGCCGCGCTGATCTGCAAGCGTCTGGATCGTTGGAGTCCAGGTTCATCCTGGCCCCCCACACGCTGGCCGGAGGTCCAGTGGCGAAACCCTAAGCCCGCTTCCGTGGCAGTGTCAACGCCGCCGCCGCCACGGAAGCTAACGCCTACTCCCTTCACCCCCGGCGCCGCCCACGCCCTGCTCATCGGCGTCGGCGGTGATCTGCCCAATACCATCCAGGATGCCCAAGGGCTCTACAATACCCTTACCGACCCGCAACGCTGCGCCTATCCCCCGCAGCAGGTGACGCTCCTTACCGGCCCCAAGGCGACGCGCCGTGCGATCCTCGATGCCCTTGCTCAACTTGCTACCGTGGCCCAGCACGATCCCCAGGCGATCATCACGGTCTACTTTTCTGGCCACGGTGTCGGTGAGCCCGCTTCGTTCCTCTTGCCCTACGGCTACCAGATCAGTAGTCTCGCCACCACTGCGCTCTCCGGTCAAGAATTCAGTGAGCGCCTCCAAGCAATTCGGGCCAGTCGCCTGCTCCTGCTGCTCGATTGCTGCCATGCGGGCGCGTTCACCACCATCAAGCAAGCGGGCCTCAAGCCCACTCCCCTGCTGCCTGAACTCGACAAGCTCGCCCAGGGTTCAGGGCGCGCCGTCATCGCCTCTTCACACCGCGACGAGTTCTCATACGCGGGCAAGCCCTATAGCTTTTTTACCCAAGCCTTGCTCGAAGCACTCGCTGGTCATGGCGCATCGAAAGCGGATGGCTATGCCTATCTTGCTGATGTGGCCATGTATGTTGGGCGGGTTGTGCCTGAACGGACTGAAAAACGGCAGCATCCCAGCTTCAATTTCAGTGAGTCCGATAATTTTGCCCTGGCCTACTATGCCGGCGGCGCAATTGAACCAAAGCCGCTATAGTCTTTTAGGATCGTGGGAGGGGTTCGGGGAGGGCGAATACCAATTACCATTGAACAGGCCGCATGCATAATGACATTCAAGCGCATTGAGACGCCATGTCCGGCTTTCAGCTATCGGCTATCGGCTATCGGATTTGGTATTACTCACACACTCGTCCCTGTGCCAAACGGATGCCTACGCTACGATGAGTGAAGAGATGGCGCGGGTTGCGTCCGTCTTCACCGAGCGCTTCGCGTAGCCGCCGCAACAGGGTATCAATGCGCTCGTCGTTCACCTCAAGGTGTTCTCCGGGGTAGAGCGCCACCAAAATCTCGTCGCGGCGGCAGACTTGCCCCGCTCGCCGGGCTAGATGCTCCAGCAGGCTGAACTCTAACGGACTCAGTGAGCCCTGAAGTGGCTGGCCATCCACCAACACCTGGCGCTGCCGCAGATCTATCGTGACCCCACTCGCCTCATCGCTGGCCTGTTGCTGCACGTAGCTCGCAAAGAGCGGCGCGAAAAGTTCTGGCGGATTGGCGCTTGTGAGTATTTCTTTCAGTTGCAGTTCATACAGGCTGGCCCCATCCTGCTCGCTGAGGGCCAAACGGCCCTGCACCAACTGACGCACCAGCCGCTGCTCTTCGGGTAGCAGGTCGGCCCAGAGCTTGGCGCACTCGGCTGCCAAGGCTGGACGACGCACTAGGGCAGCGCAATCATGATCATTGGTACCCTCACGCACAAGGCTCCAGGTGAGGGTGCGGAGGAGCGACGGGTGACGCCCACTCAACCTGAGTACCGCCTCGCGTAGCTCGGCAGGAAATTGCTGCCCGTGGCGCAACTCGATGCGCTCGAACATCTCAAGCGCATCCGCTTCTGCATACATGCCCAAGCCAAAGACATGCGGATCAAACATCTCCCAGAAGCTCTCCACCTCGACACAATCATCATAGACCCGCTGGCGCGCTGCGGCTAGCCGTTCGCGTGTCATGGTCAAATAGACCACATGGTATTTGAATTCGTCGCGTAGGTAGCGCAGGTTTAGAAAGAGGCGCGGCGCAAGCCGTTGCCAGATCGCTTCAAACTGATCAAAAACGATCACCAATTGCCTACTATACTGTTTGCAGAGCCGTCCAATGATCCGTTCAAGGTAGCGGAATGCCAACAATTCATCCGGTTGAGCAAGCAGAGTACTGTGGAGCCGATCCAGTTCGGCCACAAACTCACGCGGTAAACCGCTGCCCTCCGCTTCGCAGATCAAACGGTGGATCATCAGTTCCAGCACCGCAAACTCGTCTGGGCGCTTACCCAGGTTTAGGGCATTGCTATCAAGCAACAACACCCAGACCAACTCATCGCCCCAGTAGTGGGTCTGCACATCACGTCGCTGCAAAAAACGGGCCAGATTGGTCTTGCCGACGCCCGTAACGCCAATGATCGAACAGCACTCGCCCGCACGGAGCGTTGCTGTCACCGGGCGCAACAGCGCCTCACGAAAGGTGATTGGCAGGGGACGATTACGCTGATCGATACTCATAGCGCACCCAAATCAAACTCCGAACGATTCAACACATGCAACAGCGGCTCGGCGGCGACACAAGCGCCATCAGCGGCCCGCCCCGCTTGTACCTCAGCCATGGTGAGCCAACGTACATGGGGTGTCACCAACGGTAATTCGTGTTGTAGCGTAACGAGGAAGGGGTAGAAACATGTACGACTGCGTAGGCCATATGTGGGCGATGTACGCATGCCCACAAAGGGTGGCGGTAAGGCCCGGAGGTGCAGATCATCCGGCATATGCAATTCCACAGCCAACTCTTCGCGCAACTCGCGCAGCAGCGCCGCCTCAAGCGAAGCATCGGTATATTCACGTCGTCCCCCGGGTAATTGCCAAGCCCCAGCGGCCTGATCGAAGGTAAAGAGGAATGCCCACTCATCTGCGGCACGACTCTGCGCCACAAGACCAACTGCGGCCTCAATCTCGCGTACCGCCAATGATCCAGGCAGCACCTCTTGGCGACGCTGATCGAGCGCCGCAAGGAAATTGGCCCCCTTCGCAAACGGATGGCGTAATTGCTCGCCTGGCGTCACCCCCGCACCCTGCCAATCGGCGACCAACGGCGCTTCAGCAGCAACCAGATCGCACCAGGCCCGCAGCGCCCAGCCCGCCGCTGGCGAAACCACCCAAGCCCCCAGCCCATCACTGGTCAGCCGCACCAGCCCCATGGTTGCCACCATATCCACCACACCCAAGAGATACTCCTGATCCTGCACACCCTCAAGCTCAACCAAGCGCCCCGGACGCCCATCCTCCCGTGGTGCCGCTGCCGCCAACTCATCCAGCAAGATACAGATGCGTGCCCGCCGTAGCGCCAATGCTGAGTGCTTCGTCTCCATGGTAAGCCTCCTTATTCTTTGTGGCGGCTTCGCCTCCTCTAAAAAAAACCTTTGTGTTGCATTGTGGCGGCTTTGCCGCCACAATGCAACACAAAGCTAAGTTAAAACATACCCATCAAGGCTGCAAGGATCACCCCCAGCAAAACCAAGAAGGGCAAACAGCCAGAGTTACGGGACTCATGGGCATGCTCCAGCGGCATATAGATCACCGTCGGACGAGGCTGCCAGAGGCTACGCAGACTCGAAGCCACGATTGCAAGCACAACGGCTGTCAACAACAGACCACCAGGCGTCAGCATAAGAGCTTCCATGGTAGACCTCCTTGTGTCGCTACGGGGTTTCGGGAAGAGGGATGTTGTGGCGTGGGTTGTGCCTCAAGCATACCCTTTCCGGCGTCGTGCTATCTGTAGCAGAGGTGGCAACAATGCGACAACTGGCTGGCAGGATTGACTCTCGCGTTGTGGTTTAAGGGTGGAAAGAACATGTGTTCATTTCCACAAAAGAGTGCAAAGGAACGCAATGGGCTTTCGCGTTCTTGATAATGCGACATGTTCAAGGGTAATTGGTATTACTTTTGCACTATTTCCTATTTCCTATTTCCTGCTTCCTATTTCCTATTTCCTGCTTCCTCCCTCCTCCCTCATCCTCACCCCAGCATTCGCTTCGCCTCTGCGAGCGCCGCTTCGTGGGGCTGGGCACGGCTGTAGCGGTGGCAGGCGATCCATGCGTTGGCCAGTAGGCGCAGCAGCGGCAAACGCGCCTCTTCAGCAGCACTGAGCGGCATCGTCGCATGGTAGCCGTCGAGTAAGCCTTCGCGCCACGCGGCTGGGTAGAGCGCACAAAGGCCGCAGGCAAGGTCAAAGAGGCCATCGCCGCTCACACAGCTTCCCGGTTCCACAATTGCTTCCAGGTGAATATGCCCGCCCGCAGTACAGCGCACTGCCTCTGGGCCAAAGGCCCCATGCATGAGCACAGGCTGGCTAATTGCGAGGCGTGGATCGGCCAGGAGGGCCAGCAGGGTCGCCCGTTCCGCCTCACCAAAGAGCAGCGTGTCAGTTGGCGGGCCCGCCATAAGCGCCCCAAGCTGGCGCAAGGCTACACCCCACGAACGCGCTGGCCAGCGTCCACTACGCTGCGGTCGCCCGGCTCCCGGCATGGTGATGCGGTGCATACGCCGCAAAACGCGGCCCGCCTGCCGTCCCGCTCCACGCAGGAACGGCTCGCTCCCTAAGGCCAGCGCACTGCCACCAGGGACATAACTCTCCAACGTGTAGGCAAAGGGCACCAAGGTACACGAAAGATCACGCTGGATAATGCGCGCCGACGGCAAACCCTGCCCACTCATGGTGCGCGTGAAGCTCACATGGGCCGCAAGGTCATCCTCAGGCGCGATTCGCAGCATCACATGCTCGCCCGGCGTCGAGATGCGTACCAACAGGTGCTGTTCCGTCTGCGTAAAGAGCGTCACCCCGCTGGGGCGCAGGTTGGTTGCGCGCACCACGAGCGCCGTGTAGTCGCCCAAGCGCCCCAATGCTCGCCGCCACGCATCACTCACGCCTTCGGCCACCGGCGGGATATAGTGATTCAGTGCGCTATAGTTCATGGGGAGGGTTCCAAACCAAGTTTGTCTGTTGGTGCAAGCTTTGGGGCTATGCCCCACGAAAGCTTACCTCACATCCGGGAGTACAAAGCGCAAGGCTCGATTTGCGTTACGGTCAACGATCCAGATCGATCCATCAGGCCCAACGGCAAGACCACTGGGGCTGGTTAAGGAAGCAAAGTCGTCACCTGGGCCGCCCCAACGTAGCAGCATGTCGCCCCGTAGGTTGAAGGCCATCACTTGGTTGCGGCTCGGTACGCTGATATAAACGGTGCCCTCCGGGCTTGTTGCAATTGAGGGATCGTCGTAGGTGTTGGGTCGCCAACCACTGACGTTCCAGGTGACGAAGGGGATGCGATCAAGCCTGCCGCTGCCGTCCGGCGCAAAGACCTGCACGCGCCCGTTCCATATATCCGCTACATACAAGTTGCCCTGCTGATCCACGGCTACCCCTGTTGGCTCGTTGAATTGCCCGGCTTCACTGCCCGCTGACCCAAATTGATAGAGGAAGTTGCCCTCATTGTCCGTCACGACAATGCGTCTGTTGCCAGTGTCGGCGATGTAGACGTTGCCTTGACGATCTACGGCGATGCCCCGTGGCCCGAAGAAGCCGAGTGGGTTGGCTTCGTTCCGCAGCGGATCGCCTTCGGTGATGGTGGCCCGCCGTCCATCAAGCAGGTCCTGATCGCCTTGGCCCCAGGTAGTCACCACTTCGCCGTTGGGATCGTATTTGACAATGCGGGCGTTCCATGTGTCGGCTACGTACATGTAGCCTGCATCATCTACCGCAACGCCACGCGGTTCGTAGAATTGGTTTGCGTTGCTGCCAAAAGAACCCAGGCTGCGCTGGAAGATCCCCTGGCTGTCGAAGATGTTGATGCGGTGGTTGCCGGTGTCGGCCACATAGAGCTTGCCCGCGCTGTCCACCGCGATGCCGGTTGGCCCACTTGCGTCGGGCGGCATCTGGGCAACGTTGCGTGCCATCAGGCGCAGTTCCGGGCCTATGCTTTCGCTTACCACTGCCCCGCCGCCACTTGCGAGATCGGCGCGTAACCAGAATTCCATCTCGCGGCCCCCCGGCTTGAGCGGCGCAGGCAGTTGGCGGTAGATCAGAAAGTTGTAGAGGGTGTCCCAGTTCTGGCGCTGGAAAGGCCAGAGCAGCACATCAAAGGGGCCATGCACCTGATCGCTGATGTCGCGCCCACAATCGTTGATCAGTTCATCCGCGGGCGTCCATCTGCTGAAGTAGAAGCGTTTGTAACCAGCACTCTGCGGCGAACACTTATCGCCCTCAGGGAACCACCAGTTAAAGACGCCGGTGTCGCCATAGGGCTGCACATAGGCTTCGCTCAATACCTGACGCACTGCTTCGCTCACATGGGGTTTGTAGAGCATAATCACTGGTGCAAGCGCAGTTGAACCATCGGGCATCTGCACCTCGAAGGCGCTCAAGCGCGGGTTGTCGAAATAGGCATCGCGCCGCGTCCACGCCACACTCTGGAAGTCGCGCAAGTACCACTGCATGGGCCAAGCGAGCGATCCGTCACCACTGCTGTTGCCGCTATCCACAATCAGCGGCATGCTCAAGCCCCCGGTGACATCGGCACTCGTGCGCTGCCCTCGCGTCATGTTGATCGCCAACTCCTGCACCGTGGCCGCATAGCGCGGCACCTCCGGCGCGGTTTGGGTATAGACCAACAGTTCAATCGGGGTGTCCGGGTGGGTATAGACCGCCAGCGAGGTGGCGCGCAGGGTGTAGGCCCCCACGAGTCCCGCCCCGCTCAGTGCCACCGCCGCCACGACCGCTTTGGCCCCCAACGAACTCCCCAAACTGAGCAGCCAGTAGATCATTCCGCCCGCAATCACGAGCGGCACAATGCCCTGCAAGAGGTTGCGTTGGGCCGCTTGGGCCGTGCCGTCGAGCCCCAAGCGCCAGAAGGCGACCGAGATTGCTACGAGTGCCAGTGAGGTGAGGATGGGCACGAGCCAGATCTGCGGCGGCGCTTGGCGCGCCATGCGCCCGAGCCGCGCCAAGGCCCAAGCGGCCAAGAGGTTGCCCGGCAGGGCCATATGCACCACGAGCCAGGGCATCTTTTCGCCCGCCCACGAGAAGATGATCAGGGTCGACCAGAACCAGAAGACAACCAAGAGCGGGTAGAGTTCCCAGGGGCGCAAGGGGGCAGGCATTGCTGCTGCCGTATTTGCAGCCTCATGCTGCTCTTTGCCACCTGCACCTGCACCCTCTTTTTCGCTAGCTTGTTTTGCCTGCCGTGTTGCCATGAATGTGCGGATGGCGTGGTAGCCCACTGTCGCCACCATCGCCCCCACCGTCCCCAAGCTGGCCAGCACCGCCAGAGGATCATAGAGTGGCAGCAGCATCAAATAGTAGTACCAGGGCTGATCGCCGCGCGCATACTCCTGCTGGCTGCCCAACCAGTAGGCCAAACCCGCATAGAGGCCATCAATTGCGCCGGGCAGATAGGCAAAAAACGATGAGTAGAGCGTCAGATAGATGCCCCCTAGAATCCCCAGTGCCACCCAGAGTACTCTGCGTTGCTCAAACCAGAGTTGCTGCAAACGCGGCAGCAGCAGCGGCCTGGGCTCCCACAGGCGCTGACAGAGCCACGCTAGCAGGAAGGCCGAAGCAACAAGGAACGCCTTTTCACCAAAATAGAGCCCCTGGCCCACCGGGATACGCGGGTTGAAGAGCATCAATACCAGACACATGCCGATCACCCCGCTCAGAAACATCGGCACGTAACGCGCAAAACGGCTCTCGCTCAAGAGACGCATCAAGACAAAGATACCAAAAATGAAGAAGAGAATATAGTAGAGTTCGTGGGTCGCAATTGCCAACGCCACCGCTGCTGCCGTCAGATAGAGCCAGCGGGCCCGCCCGGTATCGAGCCAGCGTAGCGCCCCAATCAGCATCCAGAGTTCCCACAGCACCATGAGGCCATCGTGGCGCGCAAAGCGTGCATAGTAGAGCAGTGAGGGCGAAAAGGTGATGAGTATGGCCGCCAAGAGCGCCCCACTGCGCCCTAGGTAGGGCCGCAACCACCAAGCTGAAGCGGTCATCAGTATACCTGCCACCGCCATCGGCAGCCGCGCCTGGGCATCACCATCACCAAAGAGAAAATAGGCCAACGCGGTCAAATAGTAGAGCGAAGGCCCATGGTAGACCGGATCGTAGCAATAGGTTAGCGACGAAACCCCGCCCCGTGGCCGTCCCTCTTCGTCTAAGCCACTCCAGCAGTTAAAACCACCAGAACCCGTATAGAGCCGCCAACTCGACCAAGCGTGGATACTCTCATCGTGGTGCAGGGCCATGCGCCCCAAGCCCCACAGATGGGCCACGATGCTCGCAATCATTACCACCGTAAACGCCACAACCTCCCAATTGATCCGCGTAAGGTCAATCGTCCGGCTGAGGATCGTAGGATGTTGAGGGTGATCTATTTGTGCCATATGTTGGTGTTGAATATTGGATACTGGATACTGGTGTGGATCTGCTTGGGGCTTCGCCCCAAACCCCCGCCTGAAATTAACATCACTCGCCTAAACCAAGCCCTATCTGATCGGCAATACTTGGACGCACTGCAATGATCATATCGGTTGAACCAAGGGGCGCACCAGGATCGCGGAAAAGCAAGAAACGCCACATTCGCTCACCCACCTCGCGCTCAAGGGGTGCCCGTAGGAATTGACCGAGCAATGAGGTCTGCGTCAGCGGCACCTCGCGCCAATTGGGCCGCAGGCGGTAGATTTCGTCTTCGGGGAACCACCAGCGCAAGGGGTAGCGCTGGATAACGAATTCTTCAAGGTGACGCCGATTCTCTGGATGGCGATCCAGATTCTCCTGCAACATCACCACCGCCATCACTTCGGCATCGGGTGGCGCCAGCAGTTGCCCGCTGCTACGCTCGGCGTTGTTGAAATTACGCAGGTACCACGTCCAGACCGTCTCGTTATCGTAGATCACCGGCATTGCCAAGCCATGCCCCCGCCGGATCGAGGCTTCCTCAATCCGCCGCACGATCCGCATCACGTCGGGCGATGTTTGGGTATAGACCAAAGGCTCAACCGGCACATCGCCGTGTACAAAGGCCAAGCGCACGCTGTTGCGTACGGTGTAGAGGCTCAAGGTGAAGACCATACATACGGTGAGCAGGATCAGGGCCGGACGAAAGCTGTAGCGAAAGCCCGCACTCAGCGTCAGCAGGAAGATCAGCGCCACCGTCGCAAGCACAATTAGCGCGGGGGTCAAATAGGGCATCACCGTCGCCGCATCGGGAAAGTCCACCACGGCGCTCATCAGGGCAAAGCCCAGGCCAATCACGATGGCAAAGAGGCTGCCGTAGAGCGCCCAGACGCCAGCAGAAATCTGTGGAGCTTGGCCGGGGCCGTCGGGTGCCGGACGCGCCCCCCAGATGATCCGTTGCAGCGCCCAAGCCGCCAAGAGCGTAAAGGGCAGGCTGATGTGGATCGTCAGCCAGGGCATCTTTTCGCCCGCCCAGGTATAGATACCGAGCGAGGCGAGACCCCACCAAGCGAGGAACGGGATGCAGAAGGTGCGGTGGAAGGGGTCTTCCGTTTGGCCTTGTTCCGCTTCTGCCTCCACAGACCTACGCAGGCCCAGCAGATCATAGGCCACAAAGCCCAAGCCAATCGCCACAAAGAGCAGCAGCAGCGGCTCGTAGACCGCCAGCAAGAAGAGGTAGTAGTGGCCCGGTTGCCCACCCCGTTCCACATTGTGTTGCGCCAACCAATAGAGGAACGAGCCGGTGACCCCACTGACCATGCCGATCATGTTGGTGAAGAAGGCGCTAAAGAAGATTAGGTAGATCGCCAAGAAGATGCTCAGGGCATAGAACCAGCGCCAGCCCTGGCCCAAACTGCCAAAGGCAATCGCCGCTGGCACTTGACGTTCGCATGCCACCTGCCAGGGGGTTACGCCATCAGCATTGCTGCGCCGCCAGATCAGATGGATCAGCAGCGTGATCGTACCGAGCGTCAAGCCCATGGCGAGCATAATCGCGGGATGGCCAAAGAACTTCCAAACCTCCCCCAAGTAGAGCCCCAAGTTTTCCAGCAGGCTGCGCCCGCCATCATTATCGGCCCGATTACGCACCCGCAGCGCATAGCCATTATCATCGGTGGGCAGTGGCGCCCAGCCCAAGAAGCCAGGCCGTTCAATCTGCATCGCCCCTGTCTCTGGATCGCGCAAGGCGTTGTGGGCCCCGTCAACCTTGGCTTTGCCGGGCAACACAAAGATCAGCGCCGCCCCCATGACGCCGAGCAGCAGCACAAGCGGAATACCCGGCTTATAGACCTGCCACAAAAAGGCTATGGCCAGTGGCGCGGCCATGATCAGCAAAAAGAGGTAGCTCGTCTCCAGATTGACAAACATCAAACCAAAGGCAGTGCTCCCCACCAGCAGCCAGCGCAACTGGCGCGACGAGACATAACGCACAATTGCAACAAAGACAAGCAGCTCGCACACCACCGAATAGATGTCATGGCGAAAAAAGCGCCCCACATAGAGCGCCACCGGCGAAATAAGCAGATAGACCGCCGCAATGAGCGCAGCAGGACGCCCCAGTTCGCGTCGGAGCAGGTAGGGCAGCAGGGTTAGCGCCGTACCAGCCAACGCGGGCATCAGGCGTGCCGTGAAATCGTTATCCCCAAAGAGGAAATAGCCCAACGCACCCAAGTAGTAGAGCAATGGCCCGTGCAACAACGGATCGTGAATGTAGCCACGACCCACAAAGAGAAACCACGAATAGGAAGCATGGAGCGTCTCATCGTGGTGCAGCGCACGATCCCCCAAGGCCCAGAGGTGCGCGATCAACGCAAGCACCCCCAGCGCAAGGTAAGCCAATTGCTCGACGGTGAGCGACCAAGGATGGGCTTGGTCAACAGAATCCGGCGGCGCTGCATCAAGCTGCCGCTGGGAGAGATCAAACGTGGTCATCACACCTCTGAGCAAGCCAATTGCACCGGGCAACAGAAACCTGTGGCATTTTACACGAGATCAAAGCTGTGGGGCAAATGCGTTTATGCCAAACCCTGTTGGCCATGCCGCATAGTACCATTTCAGATTGTAGATTGCAGATTGCAGATTGCCGAACATAGCGATCTACAATCCACAATCTACAATCCACAATCTACAATCTACAATCTACAATCCACAATCTACAATCTACAATCTACAATCTACAATCTACAATCTACAATCTACACCGGCAGCCTCGTCTTCAGCAACGCCCCCTTGAACGCCGCATCACCCAAGGGGAAGCCTTGGCGCTTGCGCGCATCGCGGCGCATGAGCAGGTTGGCACTCAGGAAGTTGAAGAGCATGCGCGGGTTGCTACTATTGACCTGGAGATCAAGCGCACGCCGCAGGATTGAAGGGAATGTGTAGAAGGCTTTGCGCGCTTCAAGGCAGCGCTGCTCAACCTCAGCCGCACTCATGCCACGCGGCACAAAGGGCAGCATGCCAAAGCGGTAGCGCTCATCGAGCCACCAGTGTTCAAAGCGCAGCCGCCCCTCAGCGGCAATCCGCTGGTACAGTGGTGTGCCAGGGAAGGGCACAATCTGGTTGAAAGCGGTCATAAAAAAACGGTGGCGCAGCGCAAAGGCCATGGTTGCCTCAAACGCCTCAGGCTCATCGTCGTCATAGCCAAACATGAAGGTCGCATAGATGCGTAGACCATAACGTCGCAGGTTGGCCAGGGCCACCTCATAACCGCCCTGCATCAGATTAAAGCCCTTACGCATCTGCTTCAGATTGCGCGGATTGAGCGTCTCAAAGCCAATCAGCAGCCCTTGGCAGCCACTCGCCTTGATCAACTGCAAGAACTCCTCGTCATGGGCGGCATGAATGCTGCACTGGCTTACCCAGCGGATACGCAGCGGAATCAAGGCCCGAAAGAATGCCTTAGCCTGCTCCATGTTCGAGGTGATATTATCATCCACAAAGAAGATGAGCTTGTGTTCACCACCCAACGCACGCAACTCAGCCAAAATATCTTCAGAGGGGCGGCGATTCTGGGTGCCCCCAAAATAGGCGTGAATCGCGCAAAATTCACAGCGAAGCTGACAGCCACGTCCCGCCTCAACCAAGCCCACTGGAAGGTAGCGCTTCCCGGCAAAGATGCGCCGATCCAGCCGCAACTGGCGCAACGACGGGCGTGCTGCTTGACGATAGACGCGCTGCATGCGCCCAGCCCGCCAATCAGCCACCAACTGCGGCCAGGTCTCTTCTGCCTCACCAATCACAATCGCCTCAGCATACTGCAACGCCTCAGCAGGCACCAAGGTCGGATGAAAGCCGCCCATCACCACTGGCACACCGCGCCGCCGATACTCCGTCGCAATCTGATAGGCCCGCTTGGCGCAATAGGTCTCGACACTGAGTGCCACCAGATCGGTAGGTGCAGCATAATCCAACGCCTCCATACGATCATCAAAGAAGCGCAGCACCACCTCTGGCGGCGTCAACCCCGCCAACGCCGCTGGCGCCAAGGGCTCCATCTGCCAACTACGGATATAGGGCTCGCCCACACGGCGGCCCATGCAAGGCTGGATCAAGGTGATGTGCATGGGGGGAACAGGAGAACAGAGGAACAGGGGAACAGGGGAACAGGAGAACAGGGGAACAGGAGAACAGGAGAACAGAGGAACAGGGGAACAGGAGAACAGAGGAACAGGGGAACGGGAGAACAGGGGAACAGGGGAACAGGGGAACAGGGGAACACTGGTAGATAGGTATTGTACCACTTGCGAAGCCGCGAAGCCCTCGCCTCTTCACCTCTTCACCTCACGCATCCCCAAACCAACGTGTCTAGTGCCTATGCTATACTACCCCTACCATTGCTTTGGAGGTGTAGCTGTGACCGTACCTGAGCCTGAGGTAACGGTAACCCCGACAGTGATCTTTAAGGTTGCTGAACGGGAAGATTTGGAGAAGCCCTACCGCGTGATTGTGCAAAATGATGACGTGACGCCCATGGATTTTGTGGTCATGGTGCTGCGCGTCTTCTTTGGCTTGGCCATCAACCAAGCGATGCGGGTCATGTTGACCGCCCACAATGAGGGCCGCGCCCTCGTCACTGCGCTACCCTATGAAGAGGCTCAAGAACGGGTCTATCAGGCCCACCATGCTGCACGCGAGGCGGGCTATCCGTTGACCTTTTACCTTGAGCCCGATGAGTAGAGGTACAGAGAGAGGTACAGAGTTTTTTCACCACAGAGGCACCGAGGACACAGAGGTTTTATGAGATTCGGGAATTAGGTTTGATTTGTTTGTGGTGAAACACTTCGCGTCCTCGCGTCCTCGCGTCCTCGCGTCCTCGCGTCCTCGCGTCCTCGCGTCCTCGCGTCCTCGCGTCCTCGCGTCCTCGCGTCCTCGCGTCCTCGCGTCCTCGCGTCCTCGCGTCCTCGCGTCCTCGCGTCCTCGCGTCCTCGCGTCCTCGCGTCCTCGCGTCCTCGCGTCCTCGCGTCTCTCAACATCTAGGAGTCCCCATGTCCCGGCCACGTTTTGCCGTGATTGGGCTGCTGTTGCTGCTGGCCTTGCTTGCCAGTTGCGATCAGGCAGCCAATCCCTCTAGCTCAGTTGACCAACCAAGCCCACTGCCTAGCCCTGAACCTACGTTAGCCCCCAGTCCGACGCCACTCCCTCAGTATGCGCCTGGCTCGACGATTGCCGGCGTTGATGTTTCGGGGTTGGAGCGGGCCGAAGCTGCCGCCCGTTTGCCCCTAGAGTTGGCGCTGCCCCAGGTGCTGGAGTTGCGGATTGGGGCGGCCCGTTTACGCCTAGAGCCCTCCATGATCGCGTTGGAAGCGCCACTTGATGCCCTGCTTGCCGAGGCGGATGCGGCGCTGCAACAGAGCCAGCCGATTACTGTGCCACTGCGCTTGAGCATTGATGAGACGGCGCTGCGCCAGCAGTTGGCTGAAGTGGCCCCAGAGGTGGCCGTTGCGCCGGAGTTGCTGGTCTTGACCGATACGTTGGCGATTTCACGGAGCTTTGCCTATATCCCCGGTCAAGTGCTTGATCTCGATGCAGCCCTGGCTGAGGTGCAGGCCGCCCTTGATCGTGGCAAAACTGGGCCACTGAGGCTCACGCTTCAGCCCGATCCCACGCCCCCAACGGTATCTCTTGAACGCCTACGGGCTGAGGTGGCCAATGTGGCCGCCGAGTTGCCTGGGGTGCTGGGCTTACACCTTGTTGATCTCGCCAGCGGTGCCACCATGGGCTGGAATGAGCGCAGTGTCTTTTCGGGTGCTAGTACGATCAAGACCGCCATTATGCTCTATGCCTACATCAATCTGCCTGAACTGAATGAAGAGCATGAGGAGTGGTTGCGTGAAATGATCCGGGTGAGTGATAACCTCACAGCGAATGATCTGCTCTCGGCAGGCGCAGGGGGCGAAGGTACCTGGATCGCCTTTGTAGGCGCTGATGAGATGAGTACCATGCTGCAAGAGGATTTGGGCCTGCGCCATACCTACCTCTATGTCCCCTTCGAGACCACTGATTACATTCAGATCTTTCGCCCAACGTTTCGTTGTGGCCCCCTTGGCCCCGTGGGAGCAACTCCCTACACCGAGATGGGCAACTGCCTGCGGGCCGAGCCAGAGAGCATGGCCCAACTCTACCTCATGATTGATCAGTGTGCCAATGGTGCCGGGCCCTTGCTTGAGTTGTACGAAAACCTTGATGCCGCACGCTGCCAAGAGATGCTTGATTGGCTTGCCATCAATGAAGATGACAGCCGCATTGCTGCTGGCGTGCCCGCTGGGGTGAGCGTAGAGCATAAGAGTGGTTGGGTCGAAAATATGCAAGCCGATGTGGGGATCGTCCGCAGCCCTGGTGGCGACTACGTCCTTGCGCTCTACTACTACCGCCCCTTGCCACCAGGGCGCGACCTCTGGTATGACGAAGAGATGACGCCCATCCTTGCGGCGCTGTCACGTTTGGTTTATAGTGCCTATAATCCCAAATCCGATAGCCGATAGCCGATAGCTGATAGCCGGACATGGCGTCTCAATGCGCTTGAATGTCATGAGGCATGCGGCATGTTCAGGTGAAACGTAGCGCCCATGAAACGACTTGCCATAACCATTGCCTACCCCAAAAGTGCCCAGGTGCGCCTCACCGATGCGCGCGATGCCGGTCATGTCACGGTGAATGCCTTCCACTTCGACCTGCGGCCTGGCGCGTTGCAAGCAGTTACGCCAGCCTTGCAGGATGGGGTGAACATCCTGCGTTTTGTGGTGACGACGCAGCGCTTCCGTGAGAAGGTCTTCAACCTTGATCTTGATCGGCCCCAGTGGATTGGGCGTTTTGAATTCTACATCAACGAGCAGTTGGTGAGCATTTTTGAGGATCAGGGCCTTGCGCTGCTCGGTGGGGGCAGTTACCTGATCGCGCAACTAGAGTTGAGCCTCTACCATCCCATTGTCGTACCCACACTGCCAGAACTTGTGAACCGGATCCGGCGCATTCCTGGCATGACCGATACGGTGCCCAAAGATGTGGGCCGCGCTATCGTCCATACCAGTTTTGCCAATCAGCTTACCATTCGTACATGGAAGAATCGCTTTGGGGTTGATTTTGTCTATGTATGTGATGGTGATAACACTTGTCAATACGCAGGCTACGTCGGTTGGGTGCATGCCGCAGGGCTACGGCGCACCCTCTTGGCCCTGCGCGAAGCGTATACGGTTGCGTGCCCTTGATCATTGTGGTACAATCCACAACAAATCCCATGACTGATGAGTCTACGATCAGTGTTGATTGTGACGGCCAAGCGAGCCGTTTGATGCAGGATCAGTGCTAAACCCAATACCTTTCACATAAGCTCGCGCAAAGCCGCAAAGGTTTGGTGCGCAAATGCGAAAGACTTTGCGTCCTTGCGCCTTTGCGTCAAGAAACCCAGCGTATTTGAAAAATATTGGTACTAACCCTGATGCTTTGCTGTTGGCCATAGGCCGTAATGCCACATGGTTCGTCGCAACGTGGTTCGCTGCCGATATGGTTCGGTGGGATAGCGTTGCTCAGAACATAGGGGAAGACTCTCATGAAGCGACAGATGCTCGTGCTGTTGGTTGCTGCACTCGCCATGATTTTGGCGGCATGTGGTGGCCAGCAGCCCCAGGCCCCGGCGGCTGAACCCGCCGCGCCTGCCACCGAGGCGCCCGCTGCACCCGAAGCGCCCGAGACGCCCGACACGCCGGAGGCAACCGAAGAGCCCGAAGCGACCGAAGAGCCGGCTGAGGTGCCCACTGCCGAGCCTGCACCTGCAGGGGGCGAAATGGCCCAGCCCGTTACTGGTGGGATGCTGCAGACGATCATTAGCCGTGGCAACCTGATCTGTGGTGCCAACCAGGTGCTGCCTGGCTTCGGTAACGTGGATGCGGCTGGTGAGTTCAGCGGCTTCGACGTTGACTTCTGCCGCGCTGTGGCCGCCGCGATCTTCGATGACCCCACTAGCGTTGAGTTCCGCCCGTTGACCGCTGCCGAGCGTTTTACCGCCGTGCAGACGGGTGAGGTGGATGTGCTGATCCGCAATACCACCCACACCCTCAGCCGTGATGGTGCCGTTGGCCTCGACTTCTCCCCCATCACCTTCTATGATGGCCAGGGCATGATGGTGCGCATTGCCGATGGGATCGATTCGCTTGAGGATATGGCCGGTGCCCGTATCTGTGTGCAGACTGGTACCACCACCGAGCTGAACCTCGCCGACAATTTCCGCGCCCGTGGCCTCGACTTCGAGGCGGTGGTCTTCCAGGATGCTGATGCCACCTTCGCCGCCTACGACACCGGCCAGTGTGACGGCTTCACCACCGATAAGTCGGGCTTGGTGAGCTACCAGACCAAGGCCAATGATCCGAGTGAGCACAAGATTCTGGACGTGACCATGTCCAAGGAGCCGCTCGCTCCCTCCGTGCTGCAGGGCGATGCCCAGTGGGCCGATGCGGTGCGCTGGATCGTCTTTGCCACCATTGAGGCCGAAGAACTTGGGATTACCTCTGAGAACATCGACACCTTCATGGATAGCGATGAGCCCACCATCCGCCGCTTCCTCGGCATCGAGGGCGATCTGGGTGAGGGCATTGGTCTGCCCAACGATTTCGCCGCCCGCGTGATCCGCCACGTCGGTAACTACGAAGAGATCTACAACCGCAACCTCGGCCCCGATACCCCCTTCAACCTGCCCCGTGGCCAGAATGCGCTCTACACCGATGGTGGCTTGCTCTACTCGCCGCCGTTCCGCTAGGCGCAGCGTAACCCAGTTACGCGCTTTGCTCTCGTAGGAGAGCAACAAAACTGCGGGGCCTTCACCCCTCTCCCACAACGTGGGAGAGGCGGTGCCCGGTTGGTGAGCCTGTCGAACCAGAGCTTGCTGAAGGGGGTAGGGGGTGAGGGCCATCCAGGGCATCCTAAAGCCCTAAGCTTGGTCTTAGGAGCAAAGGTTCGGCCCACCCTTCAACCAATCCGGCGGAGGTTTGGGGGAGGCATCGCCTCCCCCAAAAGACTCTTTTTGCGACGTGAGGGAGCATCACGAGCATGGCGATTTCTTCTGCTTCAAAGACGACGATCCCCTTCTACCGCGATACCCGTATCTTGGCGATCATTGCCCAAGTAGTCTTTGCTCTGGTGATGATGACGCTCTTCTGGTTCCTCTATACCCAGATGATGCGGGGCTTGGATCGGGCGGGCCTGTTACCAAGCTTTAACTTTATTACCCAACCCGCTGGCTTTCCTATTAGTGAAGCTGCCATACCCTTTGATCCTTCGCGTACCTATGGGTACGCTTTTTTAGTTGGGATTACCAATACGCTGCGTGTCGCCTTCTTCGGGATTATTCTGGCGACTCTTTTGGGCGTTTTCTTGGGCATTGCCCGCCTCTCTGAGAATTGGCTGTTGCGTAATCTTGCAACCGCCTATGTCGAGATTGTGCGTAATGTGCCCCTGCTGCTGCAACTCTTCTTCTGGCTTACCATGAGCCAGTCCTTCCCACGGGTGCAGGATGCCGTTGATGTTGGTGGTTGGTTCTATCTGCATAATCGTGGGATCACGATGGCATGGCCAGAGGCAACCGCAAGCTTTACCGCTTGGCTGATGATCTGGGTCGTGCTTGGTTTGCTGCTTGGCGTGGCTTTCTACATCCAGCGCCAGATGGAGTTTAAGCGCCGTGATCGTCCTGGCGTTGCGTTGCCTTGGGCTCTATTGATTGCCTTTGGTGTGGCCCTCTTGGGCTTTTTTGTGCAGGGTATATTGTCGCAATCCTTTCCGCTGGTGCTTAATGTGCCTGAACTGCAACGCTTTGGCTTTACTGGTGGTTTGACAATGACGACCAATTTTGCCGCGTTGCTCTTTGGCCTCGTGATCTATACGGCGGTCTTTATTGGCGAGATTGTCCGCAGTGGTATTCAGGCGATCAATAAGGGCCAGCGTGAAGCTGCGCGTGCCTTGGGCCTGACCCCTGGACAGACCTTGCGCCTCGTAATCTTCCCGCAGGCGCTGCGGATCATGATCCCGCCGCTCACCAGCCAGTACCTGAACCTGACCAAGAATAGTAGCCTCGCGGTTGCGATTGGCTTTCCCGATCTCTTTGCTGTTGCGGGTACGACCCTCAACCAGACGGGTCAGGCTGTGCCGGTGATCATGATGGTGATGGCGGCCTACCTGAGTATCAGCCTGCTCACCTCGCTCTTTATGAATTGGTACAACAAGCGCATTCAGCTGGTGGAGCGATAATCTATGGCAACTGACATCTCCCAGCCGCGCACCCGTGCGCCGCGACCAAGTATTGGTGTGGTTGAGTGGCTACGCCAGAATCTCTTTAGTAACTGGTGGAATAGCCTGATCAGTATTGTCCTGCTGATCATCATCTCTCAAGTCTTGTGGGGGCTGTTTCGCTGGATTATTGGCAGTGAAGGCTGGATTGCGGTGGCGAGCAATGTGCGCCTCATTCTGCTTGGGCGCTACCCATCCGCTGAAGTCTGGCGCCCCCAACTGATTGTCGCTATGGCGTCGCTGCTGCTTGGGCTGAGTGGTGGCATCTGGCGCGGTATTCCTCTGAGTCTTGCAGCAGGCTTTAGTGGAATTATGCTGTTGCTTGGGTTTGTCTCTTTTGCGATGCCAGCAAGCGAGACGCCGCTGCCCATTTCAACGACGCTCTTCCTTTTTGGCACTGCTGCCCTCGGTGCCGCCGGTATTGCAGCGGCATGGCGCTTGCGCGACATGCTGCGCTGGCCGGTTGTTGCGGGTTGGTTGCTGCTCTATCCGGTGGCGATCCTGATCCTACACGGCAGCGGCGGTGATACGACGATTGGTACCAATCTCTGGGGCGGGCTGCTGCTTACCCTGCTGCTCTCGGTGAGTGGCATCGTACTCTCCTTCCCCTTGGGTATTCTGCTGGCCTTGGGGCGGCGCAGTAAACTGCCGGTGATCAAGTGGTTCTGTGTGGGCTACATTGAACTGATCCGGGGTGTGCCGCTGGTGACGTTGCTCTTTATGGCTTCGCTTATGCTGCCGCTCTTCCTGCCTGCCGAGGTGCGGATTGATGCGGTCGTGCGGGCCATTGTGGCCGTGACCCTCTTCAGTGCGGCCTATTTGGCCGAAAATGTACGCGGTGGCTTGCAATCGTTGCCCCGTGGTCAGACTGAAGCCGCTCAGGCTTTGGGCCTTAATCCGGTACAGATTACCCTGCTGATCACCTTGCCCCAAGCCTTGCGTGCGGTGCTTCCCGTCCTCGTAGGCCAGTTCATCGCCCTCTTCAAAGACACCTCGCTCGTAGTGATCATCGGCCTCACCGATCTGCTCGGCGCAGCCCAAGCGATCTATACCCAACCCCAATGGCTCGGGATTCCCGGTGGGGTTTGGCGTGAAACCTTCTTTGTTGTGGCCGGGATCTACTGGGTCTTTACCTTCACCATGTCGCGGACCGCCCGCAAGATTGAGTCTAATCTGAATGTGGGGCGGTAGGAAAGAACAGGAGAACAGCAGAACAGAGGAACAGGAGATGGCGTGCAGGAACATACGAAAGAACAGGAGAACAGCAGAACAAAGGAACAGGAGATGGCGTGCAGGAACAGTTGTTCCGTGGAGGATGCGTGAG
The DNA here is from genome assembly GCF_002532535.1 of Candidatus Viridilinea mediisalina. Lineage (GTDB taxonomy): Bacteria > Chloroflexota > Chloroflexia > Chloroflexales > Chloroflexaceae > Viridilinea > Viridilinea mediisalina. The sequence continues at coordinate 72,074 of NZ_NQWI01000008.1, read as the reverse complement.
GTGAGGAGGCGAGGAGGCGAGGGCTTCGCCTCCTCGCCTCCTCGCCTCCTCGCAAACTGTAAAACCGCCACGAACCATCCTATTTCCTATTTCCTCGTTTCTATATCCTGCCCTAAGCACATGAAAGCACAACCATGAGCAACCAAACAACTGATGACATCATCGTCTGCGAAGGCGTGAATAAATGGTTTGGTGAGTTTCAAGCACTCAAAGATGTCTCCATCCGCGTCAAAAAGGGCGAGGTGGTGGTGATCTGTGGGCCGTCTGGGTCGGGCAAGAGTACCTTCATTCGCACGATCAATCGCCTAGAGGAACATCAAGAAGGCCGGATCTTCGTTGACGGCATTGAGATGACCAACGATATTCGGAATATCGATATGATCCGCCGCGAAGTGGGCATGGTCTTCCAGCAGTTTAACCTCTTCCCCCACCTGACCGTCTTGCAGAATGTGACCCTAGCGCCTCTCTGGGTACGCAAAAAGACGCGCAAGGAGAGTGAAGCCAAGGCGATGGAGTTGCTCAATCGGGTGGGGATTGTCGAGCAGGCGCTCAAGTACCCCGGCCAGCTTTCGGGTGGGCAGCAGCAGCGCGTCGCCATTGCCCGTGCCCTCGCAATGGAGCCGCGCATCATGCTCTTTGATGAGCCCACCTCGGCCCTCGACCCCGAAATGGTCAAGGAGGTGCTTGATGTCATGAAGACGCTCGCGCGCGGCGGCATCACCATGCTCTGTGTGACCCACGAGATGGGTTTTGCACGCGAAGTGGCCGACCGCGTGGTCTTTATGGATCACGGTATGATTGTGGAGGAGAATACGCCTGATACCTTCTTCACCAATCCGCGTCATGAGCGCACGAAGCTCTTCTTGAGTCAGATTTTGTAGGGTGTGTGCGCGGGAACCGGGTTCCCGCACGCACCCTTTGGTGGCTACGCCGTACCCAACCCACGCCAGGGGGACTGTGCGGGAACCGGGTTCCCGCACGCACCCTTTCGCGGCTGTGCCGCCCCCGCCAGAGGCACGGGAACCCGGTTCCTACACGTTCTTTAGCGGGCCACGAGCGGTAAGTAGACGTAATGGTTTAGGCTCAATAAGCCCCCTGGCCCTGGGCGTACGCGGGGGCCGCCGGGCAGCGCTTCGCTGATGCCGCCAGGCCCGTTGGGCAGGCTGCGGCTGAGGTAGAGGCGCAACAATGCGGCCCAGCGGCTATCGGGGGCGCTCTCGTAGAGGTAGGTTTCGCTGAGGCTTTGTTGTTCACCCAGGCGCTCACCTGTCGGGAAGTAGATGGCCAAGCCGTGGCTGGCACTCAGATCAATTGGTTGCTCAGTAATGCTTAGGCCCGCCCGTTGGGTTGCGGTGAGAACGGGGCTACTCTGTGGATCGAGCAGCAGCGCCGCGAGTTGTTGGGCGGCTGCGGGGGTGCGGAGATCGAGACCTTCGCGGAGCGGGGCGTTGCTTAAGTGTTCCACGAAGCCGCGTAGGTCGCGTAGGGCATCCTCCGCAGCAACGAGCGGCTCGTCACTCGTCGCTAATTGATTGAGCAACCCGTTGGCTGATGAATCGTAGACTTGCGCGGCGTCGCGTGCCGCAGTGAACGCCGGGCCAACATTGGCCTGATCGCTGAATAACTCGCTGGCCAAGGCGTCGGCGAGGGCATCGAGCCGCACCCCTAGTTCATTCACGCGGCTGAGATCGTAGGCCGCTAGGGCGAGGGCGCGCTCCTCGGGCAGCTCAGTTGCATAGATCTCTACCATGGTCTGTGCCACAGTTGTGCGCTCGCTCGTTGCCGCAAGCAGGGCCACCATGCGCTCATAGGGGGTCATCTGCCAGACCTGATCGGGCGTAGCGACCATAACGTGGGCAAAGGGTGCCGTGGTTCGTAGGACATCCACATTGCCAAAGAGTGGTACTTGGTAGATGACCAGATCGAGGCGGGTGCTGCCACCTAGTCCAGCGCTCTGGAAGGCCGCCTGGAGGTCGCGTAGGCCCATGGCGCGGCCCGTTGTCTCGGCATAGGCCAACTCACCCACGCCATTGCCCGGCGCAATAATGAGCAAGGCAGTGCGGCGGGCCGGGTAGCGTTCGCGTGCTAGGGCAATAAAATCGCCCAGCGTTGTGGCACTTGCACTACTTGCCGTGGCATCCTGCTCACAGCGCGGCTCAGCCTGCGGGCCATAGCTACAGATCTGCACCCCGGCTTGATCCGCGCTATCCACAAGGCTCACGAGGCGCACGCGGGGATGGGTCGCCGCCAAACGGGGTAGGGCTTCCAGTTGCCGCTTGGGCAGCGCTGCGCGGCTGGCATCACTGAGGGCGTTATCGGCAGCCACATAGATCATGAGCGTCCAATCGGCCTGTTGCGCAGGACTAATACCATTTACGATTGTAGATTGCAGATTGCAGATTGCCGAACATGGCGTCCCAATGGGCTTTCGTGTTCTTGATAATGTGGCCTGTTCAAGGGTCATTGGTATAATGGATCGTTGAGCTATTGTTTGCTCTGCCGGAACGAGGCTGGCTGTGCGGGCAGCACCCAAGCCTAGGGCCCGTTCGTGGAAACTGGCCCCATACTGGTTGCCACTGCTCACCCGCACATACCAGCGATAACTCCGGCCTGGTACTGGAACGAAACCTGAAAGGTTACGCAGACTGACACTAAGGCTGTCGCGGGCCGGATTGAGCGGCGCGCTACACCACTCTTGGGGCAGGCCAGTCTGCGGATCGCCGTATGCCGGATCGTAGAGACATGCGCGGTGGCGCTCGTTGGCCATTGGTTCTGCGCGTGGCAACCAGCGCAGAGCGAGCGTCGTAGCATGATTGAACCCTATGCTGGCATGGGGTGCGGGGGCCAAGAGGGTCACATCACCAACCTCGAAATCCAAGCCGGTCACCTCAAACTGTTCTGGCAACTGGCGCAACTCTGGCCCGGCCCAAAAGCCGAGTTGGCGGCTCATGCGGGCCTGATTGGGCGTGTTCAGGTACCAGATGCGGTAATGTTCACCCTCAGCCAGCGGCTCTACCCCGGGAAAGCCGTACTGCCCTGTGGCATCGCTGCGCGCCGCAGCATAGACCCGCGTACCCGTTGCTGAGGTATGGCTCAAGAGCATGTGCGCGTCCGCTAGAGGCAAGCCCTCACGCTGTACCACGCCACGCAGGGTCACACTGCGTTCAGTTTGGCAGAGTTGCAGCCTCAGATCATCGAGCCATACCTGTGTCGTGGTAGCTGAGGCACCCTCAGCGCCAAGGGAGCGCACCACAAAGACTACCGCTGCTCCAGCGTAGTCAGCCAAGGCCGCCAGGGTCTCAGCGGAGGCATGCCACTCTAGTTGCAGCCAATCACCGGGGGTAACCTCGGCTGCATCGAGCAGAGCCAAGGTGGTGATGAGGCCACTTACTTGCACCTGGCCAGGGCGATAGAGTTCGACGCGCACCTGCTCAACGCCCCCATTGCTCCCCGTTGCCAAGCGATACGAGAGGTGTCCAAAGAGATCGCCAAGGTTGGGGGGGATGCTAATCTGCTGACCAACCATTGCACCAGCGCTCAGGCCCAGTGACGTTGTGCCAGAAGCCGCATGTTCTGTAGAAAAACTACGGGTTGGCGCATAGACCTCCCAGGGCGAGGCATCAGCCGTCAATTCCACCGTCGGATCGGCCAGCACCTGTTGGCAGGGCATACTCACTTGGGCGACTTCAGGCTGATCAGCCTGGGCCACAAGCAGGGCAACTGGGCTAACGAGGAGCAGCAGCAGCAGCCAGAGGTATGTGTAGCTTGACATCCACCGAAACCTTGTGCTATAATTCACAAAATCCCAACCTAAATCACCTGGAGGCCCGTGTGGAACGTCCCGACGCCCCCCCCGATGTTGTTATCCGTCGGTTGCCGCTCTATGCGCGGAGCTTACGCTATCTGCTTGAGGAGGGGGTTCACTCGGTCTCCTCACAAGAGCTTGGCGAGCGCATCAATGTGACCGCAGCCCAGATTCGTAAGGATCTCTCCTATTTCGGTGAATTTGGCAAACAGGGCATCGGTTACGATGTCGAAAAACTACTCAACCATATTGATCACATCTTGGGTCTGACCCACCACTGGCCGTTGGTGGTGGTTGGAGTTGGCTCGTTAGGCCAGGCAATTGCGCGTTATGATGGGTTTCAGACCCAAGGGTTGCGTATTGTAGGTCTCTTTGATAGCGATCCTGACAAAATCGGTCAGATGGTTGATGATCTGACGATTATGGATTATAGCCGCTTGCATGCGGTGATTAGCGAGCATCAGGCCCGTTTAGCAGTGATTGCGGTACCGGCAACCCGTGCCCAAGAGGTTGCCGATATGCTGATTGAAGCCGGCATCAGGGCCATTTTGAACTACGCACCAATCATTCTGCAGACGCCCGACGACGTATGGGTACGCTATATCGATCCCGTCGCGGTGATGCACAGCCTAACCTACTACTTAGCCCGTGAGCAGGGCGGGGCTGAGGTGAAGCGGCGCTGACTCGTTGGAAAGCTGGGAAGCCTTCGCCCCTCTCCCGCAACGCGGGAGAGGGGCCGGGGGTGAGGGCCATCTAGGGCATTCCAATCACCCCAAACCACTCCCTAACAAACCCCTACCGAAACTTGGGCAACTTATCGCTAATTGTCGAAGAGACCGATTGGAAGGTTGACTCGGCACTCGCTTTGAGATTCTCCCACGCCTCTTCGCCCGCAGCCTTAAGCTCTTCGATCTTACTGGAACTCTCAGCGATCTTGCCTTCCAGCTCTTTGATCGTGCCATTCATCTCAAGCTGGGCATCGGCACTAGCACCAGATGCTTTGGCCTTGAGTTTATCGAGTTCAGCTTTCCACTCGTCTACTTGGGCTTGAACCTTCTGGATGTAGAGATCTTTGTTACTCATTGCGAACCTCCTTGTTCAATAGTGAGAAGGGGGGGAATACCAAATCCGATAGCCGATAGCCGATAGCTGATAGCCGAACATGGCGTCTCAATGCGCTTGAATGTCATGAGGCATGCAGCCTGTTCAATGGTCATTGGTACAATCCCCGCAGCATTGTAGCAAGGGTGAGTTGACGGAGTCAAGGGCTTTCAACCTCGTCGCAATGCCTCACGACCTGGCAGGTGGGGCGCGTGCAGCCACTATGGGAAGCGGATGTTGTTGATTGCCCCGTTGCTTTGTCACCCTGAGCGAAGCGAAGGGTCTGCTGCGGGTAACAGAGAGATGCTTCGCTGCGCTCCTGAGAAACAAACGGTGCGGCGGCGCGGTGGCTGAGCCCTGAGCTTGTCGAAGGGTCGAAGCCCCGCGCCGCCGCGCCCCTCCGCTGACTGAGCTTGTCGAAGTCAGCGGAGGGGCGCGGCGCACTCACCCTGTTTCTCACAGGCCACTGGCCCGCGGGCCATTGAGTACTCAGCATGACAGGCTGGCTTCGACAAGCTCAGCCAGCGGCGCGGTGGCGCGGTGGCTGAGCTTGTCGAAGCCAGCCTGTCGAAGCCAAGCGGCGCGGCCCAGAGCTTTTTCGCGCTAACAAAACTCTGCGTCTTTGCGCCTTTGCGTCAAGAAACCCGTCGTATTTGAACAGTATTCCCTCTACCCTTCACGCACAATCTCGCGGCTGATCACGAGGCGTTGGATTTCGCTGGTGCCCTCGTAGATTTCGGTGATCTTGGCGTCGCGGAAGAAGCGTTCGACCGGGTATTCCTTGGAGTAGCCGTTGGATCCGTGGAGTTGGACGGCTTTGGTGGCGACCCACATGGCTGTTTCGGCGGCGAAGACTTTGGCCATGGCGGCGTCTTTGACAAATGGGAGCCCTTGGTCTTTGCGCCAGGCCGCTTCGTAGGTGAGCAGGCGTGCAGCTTTGATGCGGGTTGCCATGTCGGCGAGGGTGAAGCCAACAGCCTGGAATTCGTGGATGGGCTTGCCAAACTGCTCACGGATCTTGGTATAGCCCAAGGCCGCTTCGTAGGCCCCTTGGGCGATGCCCACCGCTTGGGCGGCAATGCCGATCCGCCCGGCGTTGAGGATGCTCATGGCAATTTTGAAGCCCTGCCCCTCGTCGCCAAGCCGACGCCAAGCAGGGACACGGAAGTTGTCGTAGGCCATTTGGCAACTGTGGGCGCTGCGGATGCCGAGTTTGTGTTCGACCTTCACAATGCTACAGCCGGGCTCATGGGCGTCTACGAGGAAGGCGCTAATCCCTTTGACCCCTTTGCTGGCATCGGTCATGGCCATAAGCACAATGAGATCGGCATGATCGCCATTGGTGACCCAATTTTTGACCCCGTTGATGATATAGTGATCGCCATCACGCACGGCGGTGGTCTTTTGAGCGGCGGCATCAGAGCCAGCGCCGGGTTCGGAGAGCGAGAAGGCACCGAGCAGATTGCCTGCGGCGAGGGGGGTAAGCAGTTCTTGCTTCTGTTCCGCGCTGCCAAACTGTTCGATGCCGTAGCAGACGAGTGAATTATTGACCGAGGCGATCACGCCGAGCGAGGCGTCAACGCGGCTCAACTCTTCGATCACCATCGCATAGGAGACATAGTCGAGCCCGGCACCGCCGTAGTCTTCACTAACGGCAACACCGAGCAATCCCAATTCGCCCATCTTCTTTACCAGTTCAATGGGCCAGATGCCCTCTTCGTCGCGGACGGCAGCACTTGGCCCGCCCTCCTGTTCGGCAAACTGGCGCACCATCTCGCGGAGCATCTGCTGATCTTGGGTTGTCTGAAAATCCATACGAAGCCTCCTGAGGGCGTTGTGCAACATTGCTTGAGCCTCATCATTGTACGTCAGCTACCGTGCGGCGGCAACTGGCCCTGATCGGGTTCAAATTTGTACAAAATGTACAATAGAATGGGGCTTGCACTTGTTGCTTTTCTACAAATCATGGGGTATAATCCTAACAAGTCAAGGCGATGACGCCTCCGCTCAAGGGCCGTCAAGGAAGCCGACCCGGAGCCAACGACAATGAAGACAGGATTGAAGGAGGTCTATAATGCGTAACGGTAGCTATGAGACGCTTGCGGTCGAGACGGTCATCGAGAAGCTCCCCGAGTCCCGCGATTATCTGCGCGAGGCCCGTATTGATAGCACGAATCGTATGAGCCTACGTGAAGCGGCAATGGCGGTATCGGTAGAGAGTGATGAACTGTTGGCCCAGATCGAGGCTCGCATGCGCCGCCAGGCTCGCCGGTCGGTGGAGCGTGTCGCCTCGGATGTCACCACCAAAGCGGAAGTGCTCGTGTAAGGACGTTACTGAAACCTAGCGGTTCAGTGAGCGCAGGGGCTTGCCCCCTGCGCTCTTGTTGTTGTTGGGGCGGCTTCGCCGCGTAGCCCTGGTTGGGGCGGTAGCCCCCCTTGACAAATTGCTACCAAAATGGTATTTTAGGATAGACTAAAATAAAATTCTGGGGTTGTAAAAAACATATAACACCAAATGACCCTTAAGCATATGCCGCATCATCAAGAACGCGAAAGCCCATTGGGACGCCATCTCCGGCAATCTGCAATCTGCAATCTACAATCTACAATCTACAATCTGCAATCTCCAATCCCATATCTAGGAGTCGCACCATGCCACCTGCAATTGACATAACTAATCTCACTGTTGCCTACAATGATCAACCCGTCCTCTGGGAGGTTGATCTCACGGTACCCCAAGGAACCCTGATGGCGATTGTAGGCCCCAATGGTGCCGGCAAGACCACCCTGATCAAGGCGGCCTTGGGTTTGGTACGGGCAGCCAGTGGCCAGACCTTGATCCATGGGCAGCCCTATGCGGATCAACGTTCGTTGGTGGGCTATGTGCCGCAGCGCGGCAGTGTGGATTGGGATTTTCCCACGAGTGTGCTTGATGTGGTGATGATGGGCCGCTACGCCAGCTTGGGTTGGTTCCGCCGCCCCGGACGGCGCGAGCGCGATTTGGCTATGGCGGCGCTTGATCAAGTGCGGATGGCCGATTTTGCCCAACGCCAGATCAGCCAGCTCTCTGGCGGGCAGCAGCAGCGCGTCTTTCTTGCCCGTGCCCTCGTTCAAGCTGCCAGCGTCTATATTATGGACGAACCCTTCCAAGGGGTTGATGCGGTGACGGAGCGGGCGATTATTGCGATCCTGCGCGACCTACGGGCTGCCGGTAAAACGGTGGTGGTTGTCCACCACGATCTCCAGACGGTCACCGAATACTTCGATTGGGTTGGGCTGATCAATGTGCGGCGCATCGCGGCTGGCCCGGTGGCCCAGGTCTTTACTGAGGCCAACCTGCGGGCTACCTATGGCGGGCGGATTGCCTTCTTGAGCCCTGGTGCGGGTGATCGGCCTGTGGAGCCGATTGCGACAGCGGGCGATTAGGGTCTTTATGGTTGTTGCGATTGGAGGGTGGGAAGCTGCGAGGGAACCTATAGTCTTTCAGATAATGTTTCTGGAACCTCTAGGATCGTGGGAGGGTTTTTCGGGGAGGGCGAAGCCCTCCCTTTTACGATGCGCCCCCTAGCTTGCAGCCAATTCCTCTTCGAGGAGTGTGCGGGTGATGTGTGGGTTGGCTTGGCCCTTGGTGGCTTTCATGACCATGCCGACTAAGAATTGCACTGCGCTGGTTTTGCCGCCACGGTATTCGGCAATTGCTTTGGCCGCTTTGGGATCGGCAAGGACGTGCTGTACGACGCTACGCATTGCGTCGCTATCGCTGATCTGGGTGAGCCCTTTGGCTTTGACAATGGCTGCGGGCGTTTGGCCACTGTCGAAGCTCTCCTCGAAGACCTGTTTGGCGACGCTGCGCGTGACGCTGCCTTGGGCTACGAGGTTGATAATCTCGGCTAAGTGGGCCACGGGTACCCGTGTGGCGAGCTGTTCATAGGCTTCGCCGCGATCTTTCAGCAGGCGGAAGCCCTCGTTCAGTACCCAGTTGGCGACCTCTTTGGGGCTTGCTCCGATGGCTTGGGCTGCCGCAACGCCCGCCTCGTAGTAGTCGGCGACACTGCGTTCAAGGGTGAGCAGGTCGGCATCCTGGAGATTGAGGCCATACGCCTCCATGAAGCGCATACGGCGTGCATCGGGCAGTTCGGGCAACTCGGCTTGGCGGGCCGCCATCCATGTCGCATCGAGCACAATGGGCGGAATATCGGGCTCAGGGAAATAGCGGTAGTCGTGGGCAAACTCCTTCGAGCGCTGGCCCACCGTCTCGCCGCGCAACTCGTCCCAGCCACGGGTCTCTTGATGTACCACACCGCCAGCTTGGAGCAGCGCGATCTGGCGCTTGATCTCAAAGGCGAGGGCGCGTTCAACATAACGGTAGGAGTTGATATTCTTAATCTCCACCTTCGCGCCATAGTGTTGCTGACCGACAGGGCGGACACTCACATTGGCATCACAGCGCAGGGCACCCTCTTCGAGATTGCCGCTATTGACCCCGATCCAGACCAGGATTTGGCGCATCTTTTCAAAATAGAGGCGCGCCTCTTCGGGCGTTTCAAGCTCGGGGCAACTGACAATCTCCATGAGCGGCATGCCAGCGCGGTTGTAATCAATTAGGGACGTACCGGCCTCAGCGTGGCTCAGGCGTCCGGTATCTTCCTCAATATGCAGGCGCTCGATGCCAATGCGTTTGGTTGCACCGGCAGCAGTACGAATCTCGATCCAACCCTCAGAGCAGAGCGGCTCGTCATACTGGGAGATTTGGTAGCCTTTGACTAGATCGGGGTAGATGTAGGATTTACGACTAAAGACCGAGCGCTCGTTGATGCGACAATTGAGCGCAAGGCCGGTGAGGGCGGCGCGTTCAACTGCGGCCTGATTGACCACCGGCAGGGTTCCGGGCAGGCCCAGGCTTACCACAGAGACAAAAGTATTGGGTTCAGCCCCGGCATAGTTGGCCGGGCAGCCATCAAACATCTTCGATGCAGTGAGAATGTGGGCGTGAATTTCTAGGCCAATGGTCACAAGGTAAGCGGACATAGGTTAGATGTTCCTACTATCTAGGGATGGTTCGTGGAGGCTTTACAGTTTGCGAGGACGCGAGGACGCGAGGACGCGAGGACGCGAGGACGGGCATTCTTGCAAGATTGTAAAGCTACAAGTGCATTTCTGCTCCCCCCTAGCGCACACGTTCTTCCAAGGCGTAACGCAGACCCTCTTGCAGATTTGCACGGGTAAGGATGCGGCCCATATCGGCACCAAGGTGAACAATGGTTTGGGCCACATCGGAACTGACGCCAGTCAGGACAATTTGGGCACCAAGGAGTTGCACAGCACGGGCAGAGCGCAGCAGTGCATCGGCAACCTGGGTATCTACGACACGCACGCCACTAATATCGAGCAGCACCGTATCGGCTTGGTAGGCAGCAATGCCCTCAAGCAGCACCTCCATGATCTGTTGGGCGCGGGCGCTATCAATCGCACCAACGAGAGGCATGACGACGACATCATCAGCGAGAGGAATGAGTGGGGTTGAGACCTCGCGCAGCGCCTCGCGTTGAGCATCGATCACCTGGGCTTGCAGGGTCAAGCGTTCCTCTTCGGATCGGCGGGTTTCACTAAGATCGCGCACAATCGCAGCCATCACCTGGGGTTGCCCGGCGCGATCATAAATCAGGAAGATTGTCAATTGGGTGGGAAAAATAGAGCCATCGTTGTGCAGGTGGTTACACTCACCACGCCATGTACCCTCACGCATGACCTGTTCAATGATTCCAGGCAAGCGGGGACGTTCATCTTCAGCAACCAATGTGTTGACATGGCGTCCAACGCCACCACCACTGATCCCGGTCATGGTGGCCCAGGCCTCATTGCTATAGGTGATAACGCCCTCAAGATTGGAGAGCGTAATCCCATCGGGGGCCGAATCGGCAATCTTGCGAAAGAAGCGCGACTCACTCTCGCCCTGCTCAAGCTCAGCCACGCGGGCCTTCAGGTTGGCAATTTCTCGTTGCAGGCTTTCGACTGTTGGTTGGTCGTTACTCATAGGGGCTCGCTCTCTGATGCTTAGAAACCGTGGGCTTTGGGGGAGGCTGTGTTTCCTCCAAGAAACTCGTTGTTAGTGCGAAAAAGCCTTGGGTTCACGGGCGGCGTTGTGGTGGCTTCGACAAGCTGGCTTCGACAGGCTGGCTTCGACAGGCTGGCTTCGACAGGCTGGCTTCGACAGGCTGGCTTCGACAGGCTGGCTTCGACAGGCTGGCTTCGACAGGCTGGCTTCGACAGGCTGGCTTCGACAGGCTGGCTTCGACAGGCTCAGCCACCGCTAGGGCAAGTATAACATTAGGTACGAACCAAACGAACAGCGTCCACGATTTTGCAGCATCAAAAACGCTCAAGCTCATTGGGACGCCATGTTCGACAATCTACAATCTACAATCGACAATACTTGGTTTCAGTATATAACAAATGGTATAATCCGATATGACAACCACAACCTACCCGCAGCAGCGCCTCAGCCGTGAGCTTACGGTGACCTTGCCAGGCGCATTGTTGCTGCTGTTGATGGTGAGCCCGGTTGTGTGGGCGCTGGCCATCTCCAATTGGGCACCGGGCTTGGAGGTGCTGCGGCCCATGGCGCTGCTGGGCCTGCTCGTGGGCATCTTCTTTGCCCGCCTACCGCAGTTGGCGGGCTGGGCCGCCCATACGTTTAGCGCTGCCCTCGCCTTAACGTGGGCCATCCAGTTGATCAGCCCGCTCATGGATGATCGGCTGACGACTTGGCGTGATCAGGCGACCGAGTTGCTCATTCGTACCATCATTTGGGCCCGTGTGATCAATGCTGGCGGGCGCGGTGAAGATATTTTACTCTTTGTCTTTGTCCTCTGCCTATTGGTTTGGGCCTTGAGCTATGGGAGCGCATGGATGGTGTTGCGCCAGGGTTGGACCTGGCGCCCGATCCTCTTAAATGGGTTTGTTGCGCTGATCAATTATACCTATGTGCTGCCCAAACCGACACTGGCTTTCTTCATTTTTCTCTGTGCCGCGCTGCTGCTGCTCGTCTATCAGCATGTGCTGCAGCGCCAAGCTTTTTGGGACGCCGCAAAGATTGAGTATCCCGACCTGCTGGTGGTGCGCTTTCTCACCTCGGCGGCGGTGATGGTGGGCCTGTTGTTGGTCTTGACCGCCATGATGCCGGGTGAGGTTTCGCTGGAACGGGCTACGCAAACATGGGATACCCTGAGTAGCCCGTTTCGGACGGCGCGTGAGGGTTGGGAGGATCTCTTTAGTACCATTCATGCGCCTCCGGGGGCGGGCAGCGGCGCGTTCACCACCGGCTCGGCGCCGCTAGGTGGGGCCCGTCAGTTGACCACTGATCTGGTGATGGAAGTCCGTTCGACCGAGTATGAATATTGGCGCGGTACGGCCTTCGACCGCTATACCGGCAGCGATTGGCAGAATACGGTGGGTGAGCAGGCACGGGCCGCTCTTGGGGCGGCCTCACGTGAGCAGGCGCGCACCCTGAAAGCCGCTGATGAACCCATTCCGCTACGCGATACGCTGGCACGTCGTCAGGTTGATCAGAAGATTACGCTTGCAACTGATCGGCTCGATGATCTGATTATGGTCGGTGGTAGCGCCAGTAGCGTGAGTATTGTGACCCAGATCGAGCATAACTACCTCAACGAGGGTGGTACGCTCGTGGCGAACTATGACGAAACGGCGCTGATGGTGAGTCCTGAGCGCTTGCGGGCCGGGCAGAGCTATACGGTTACGGCGCTGGTTTCGGGTGCAGATGTGGCCAGTCTGCGGGCCGCTGGTAGCGATTATCCAGCCTGGGTGCGCGAGCGTTACCTGCAACTGCCCGACACGGTGAGTGAGCGTACCTACGAGTTAGCCAACCGCCTTGTGGACGAGGCGGGGGTGCGGACACCCTACGATATTGCGCTGCTCTACCAAAGCTACTTGCGTACCCTGACCTATAACGAGCAGATTCCTGCCCCACCAGCGGGGGCGGATCATGTGGACTGGTTCCTGTTTACGCAGCGCGAAGGCTACTGCGACTACTTTGCTTCGGCGATGGTGGTGCTCTTGCGCACCCAGGGCGTCCCGGCACGCTGGGTGCGAGGGTATGCTGGGGGCGAATTCGATGCCGAGCGGGGGGTCTACATGGTGCGCGAGAATGTCGCACACAGTTGGCCCGAAGTCTACTTCCCTGGCTTTGGGTGGGAGCGGTTTGAGCCCACGGCTGCGAGCTACACCAATCTGCCGCAGCGCCCATTGACGGCGACCTTCGGCAGTGATCCCAGTGAGCCGAGTATCCCACCGTCGCCACCGGAGCCAGCGCGCGACTTTGAGGAGCTTGACGAAGGCTTAGAGCCGCATACCGCGCCTCCTGCGGTGGTCGTCACACCACATGAAGCACCTGTGCCCGCTGCGGGGCTTGAGCTGTGGCGGCCCTTGGCGATCATCGGGGGGATGGTGGGCATGCTGGCCTTGCTCTGGGTGCTGGTGTATGGCCGTTGGCGCTACGAGATACGCGGGCTGAGTCGTACACGGGCGGCCTACGCGGGCATGGCGCTCTTGGCCAGTTGGGGAGGTATGCGCCAGGCCGATCAATCTACGCCGCTAGAATATGGTGCGGCGTTGGCTGCGGAACTACCTGAGCAGCGGCGCACTATTGAGCGCATTGTAGGTGCCTACGCACGCGAGCAGTATGGCGGGCCCCAGAGGGGGGCATCAGGGCTACCGAGCCTAGAGGAGCAGCGGGCCTTGCATTTCGCCTTAGGACGACGGATCATTCTGCGTCCAGCAGCACCTTTTGGGCGCGCAGGGGCCAATCGGGATCGTGGTAGAGCGCCTCGTCGAGCATAACGAGATCCACCATGCCATCGCGGATGATGCTATCGGCCAAATGGGGATCATCAAGTTCACCGGAGCCAATCACCGGCACATCAAGGACACGGCGGATCGTATGGGCCAACGGAATAGCCCAGCCGGGGAAGCGGGCGACGTGGGCTTGCGCGGGGGGTGCGGCCAGATCGAGCAGTTGCATGCCAGCCGCACTGAGACGCCGCGCCAACATACGCGCATCTTGGGCATTGAGGCCGCCAGGAGTGAACTCATCGGGCAGCAGGCGCACCCCCAGAATGATGCGCTTGCCGATCCAAGCCCGCGATCCTTCGACAATTTCCAGCATCAAGCGCGAACGGCCCGACGGTGTCCCATAGTGGTCAATGCGCTGATTGTAGAGCGGCGAGAGCAACTGGTGGAGCAGCCCTCCATCGGCGGCACTAAGCAACACTCCATCAGCCCCGGTACGCTGTGCGCGTGCAATCGCTAAGATAAAGGCTTCGCCTAACTGCTGGAGCGCCGCCGTCGCAATGGTAGCCTCGGGTACAGGTGCATCAAGCGTCAAAAGGATGCGGGCACCCTGAATGCGCACGAGGGTCACCAACTGGCGCAAGCGCGGCACAAAGAGATCGGAGTAGAGCCCAAAATGGGCCTGTGGTGTGTTAGGAGGCCGCACCAAAAGCGTCTCACTCAGAATCAGCCCAACGCCACCCTGAGCGAGACGGGCATAGTAGTCAATCGCACTATTGCCCACAAAACCATCGTTGTTTGCCGTACCACTCGGTAGCGGCGCCATCACGATGCGGTTGCGGAGCGTGCGACCGCCAATTTGCAGTGAACTAAAGAGATCGGCCATAGTTGTATTGGTAACTGTTCAGACTTATCGTTCCTGTTTGCGCCGCAGGTAGTGCCGACGTTAGGGAAGCGGATGTTGTTGATTGCCCCGTTGCGTTGCCGCCCTGAGATGCCGTAGGTAGTGCCGACTTTAGTCGGCTTCCCATCGCTGGCAAAGACCTCAGCCGACTAATGGTGTTCCAGTAAATAATCCGCTAACCAGACCTCGCAGATCTGGCATATCTATCAGGTCTAGCCCGTGCCGCGACACCGGATTAATTTCTGGAAGACCATAAGTCGGCACTACGATGCCCGCGAACACCATGGACTATTCAGCATGACCGGCTGCTCGGATACTTAAAAATTTCTGTTAGCGCGAAAAAGCCTTGGGCTCGTGGGGGGGCGTCGCGTTGGCTGAGCCTGTCGAAGCCACCGCGACGTTGGCTTCGACAGGCTGGTTTCCGCAGGCTCAACCACCGAGCCAACATCGCAGCCCAGAACTTTTTCGCGCTAACAAATTTCTGCTTCCCTTACTTGTATTGTGTTCCTATGTATTCTACTCTTCCCTAGATTATAATGAGTTGGATACATTTCTGTTCCCCTGTTCTCTGTTCTCTGTTCTCTGTCCCCCTGTTCCCCTGTTCCCCTGTTCCCCTGTTCTCTGTTCTCTGTTCTCTGTCCCCCTGTTCTCTGTTCTCTGTCCCCCTGTTCTCTGTTCTCTGTCCCCCTGTTCCCCTGTTCTCTGTTCTCTGTCCCCCTGTTCGCCTGTTCTCTGTTCTCTGTTCTCTGTTCTCTGTTCTCTGCAACCCATCAATGCCTCCTTCCCGCCCCCCCATTTCTGCGATTATCCCGACCTGGTGTGGTCTTCGCTACCTACCGGCATGCTTGCGTGCGCTCCAGGCACAGCTTGAGCCCCAGGATGAGGTGGTGCTGGTGGATAATGCCTCGTTGGACGGCGCGGGGGCTTGGGCGCAGCACTATGCGCCAGAGGTGCGCGTGGTGGCCTTGCCTACGAACATGGGCTTTGCGGGTGGCACGGCGGCTGGGATCGCCGCCGCACGGGGCGAGTTGTTCCTCTTAATCAACGATGATGCCCTTGCAGAATCGAACTGTGTTGCGGCTCTTTGGGCGGCTTTGCAGGCTACGCCTACGGCGGGGATGGCGGCAGGGGTGATGACCTTCAGCCGCTACCCTGAGATCGTGGCCACGGCGGGTATTCGCTTCCAGCGTGATGGCGTGGCAACCGATCATTACTTGGGGGCACCTGTGAGTGCATTGCCCACAGTGCCAACGCCCATGTTTGGTGCGAGTGGAGGCTTGGCCTTGTTACGACGCGAGCTGATCGCAGATATTGGCAACTTTGCAGTTGCATTCTTCAACTACTTAGAGGATGCCGATCTGGCCTGGCGGGCGCGACTACGCGGTTGGGACTGCATCTTAGCACCTCAAGCGCGTGTGCGCCATGTCTACTCGGCCTCTGCGGGCCAAGGCAGCCCTTTCAAACAGCGTCTGTTGGCGCGCAACCGCATTCGGCTGCTGGTACGCTGTGTGCCGGGGCCAATCTTGGCCGAATGTTGCCCCCAGATCGTGGCCTATGACCTGCTGGCTGGCGCCTATGGGCTGCTGCGGGGCCAACCAGCCCTGGCCCAAGGGCGGCTTGAGGCATTGCGCGAGTTGCCAGCGTTGTATGCACAGCGGCGCAACATTCAAGCAAGCCGCCGGGCGAGCATAGATCAATTGCGCCGCTGGATCGCCCCTGCGCCGCCACCTTGGGCTGCGTTACGCACAGCGCGTCGCTTGGCGCTGTTGATGAGGTGAAGGGGGAGGGAAGAACAGAGGAGCAGAAGAGCAGAAGAACAGAAGAACAGAAGAGCAGAAGAACAGAAGAACAGAAGAACAGAAGAGCAGAAGAACAGAAGAACAGAGGAACAGAACGTTCCTCTGTTCTCCTGTTCCTCTGTTCTCCTGTTCTTCACATTATGCCGTTGCGACCCCATCGGCACGCTCGCTGGTGGGTAGCGGGCGGATGAGCTTGTTGTCGAGGCGCAGGATGGCGACAATGCCCATGAGTTGCATAAGGGCGACGGGCACGAGCAGCAGCCCGTGTACAAGCGAGTAGCGATCAACCAAGCCGCTCTGGACAAGGCCAGGGTGGATGAAGAACATCCCGAAGACGGCGAGGGCGACGGCGGGGCAGATCAGGCCGTAGCTCATCGGGCTGCTGCGCTCACCCCAGAGGTAGGTACGCAGGTAGCCAACTTGGCTCATCACACTGTAGCCAATCAGACCAACGAGGATTTGTAGGCCCAGGATGCCGCTGGTGAGCATAAAGATTACCGCTTGGGGCATGTGGAAGGCAAAGGCGTGATCAAGGCCGTGGCTAACCCGGATCAACGTAATGCCCACTAGGGTCAACATTGGGATAGGCATCCAGAGGCTGGGTGAGGCTTCGACCGCAAGGCCATTGGTGAGCATCCCGCGAAAGCCGAGGATCAACGTAAGCATGCCAACGAGCAGGGCGGCACCGAGGAAGAAGAGTGCGCCAAAGATACTGATGGCAACCGTGACCTGGGTTTGGCTCATGGCAGCCGGGGCGGCCAAGCCGACCGCGATCATCGAGAAGGTGAAAGCTGCGAGGAATTGGCTCAGGCTATTGTTGCGGGCACAATCGAATGTACCACTGACCAGCGCCTTGCCAAAGATGTCAAAGAAGATGCGTAATGCCAGCCCACCAATCAAGACAAAAGCGGTCATCGAGAAGGGAAAGAGGTACTCAACAACGTTCCAGAGGCCGGGTACAAAGATGGCCCCCAACACAAAGAAGACATTGACAGTCATGGCGAGCATCAGCGGCAGAGCCATCAGCGCAATCCCACCCTGGCTTTCACGTAGCGCAGCATAGGTCTTTGTCTGCTTGAAGCGGCCATACTCGCGCATATTCCAGGCAACGAGGCGTAGGTGGCGCACGGCAAAGAAGACGATACCAACGAGCGCCAGCAGAATCAGACCCTGGGCACCCAGACTAGCAGTGCCAACGAAACTCACGAGGCCATCAAAGGTAATAATCGGGGTTTGCGGATGGGGCACCAAAAAATTAAGCCAAATAAAGAAGGTAATCGCCAAACCACCGTTACCCAGGGCTGCCAGAAAATAAGCGGGAGAATACTGCTCGCCAAGATCGCGGCGAAGCCCAAACCAGCGTGATACAACGTTCGACATAATCCTTTACCTCCTAGATGGTGCAATCGTTTCTTTTGTGGTGGAACCACACATAAGATGCACCAGCAGAGGAAAAGGTTACAGCTCACGGGGAGATAGAAAATAGGAAAGATGAAGATAGGGGCAGAGCGCTCTCGCAGAGTGTAACGCAGCATGAAACCACGCCCTGGGATTACTCATCCGCGAGAGGTAGGCGCAGTTTATCGGTAGGCTGCCGCTCGTGTTGACGGCGCAAGCGCTCCTCATCAAGGAGCGGCAGCAGGATCAGGGTCAATACAAACATCACCCCAAGCAATAGCGCCGGGAACATGTTAGGATCAGTCATCGCAGTCCTCCGTATAGCCTCCGTCTATCGGGCTATGCTACCCGACGCGGCTAGGGAGCGCAATGAGAGCGAGGTGATACGTGGGTGAAGGAGAGGTTGAACCACAGAGGCACAGAGAGCGCCATTACTAAGCTTACTAGCCCTCTGTACCTGCGTGGCTCTCTGGTGAACATGCTCCTTACTTGAGCACATCGCGCACAATCTGCTCGAGGCGATCGAGCGGGAAGGGCTTAGGTAAGTAGTAGTCCACACGCTGTTCACGGGCACGCTTCTCCAGCTCAGGGGTCGCGTAGGCGGTGATCATGACCACCCGGGTATCGGGGGAGGTCTCTTTGATCGCGGCGGCAAGCTGGAGGCCATTCATACCAGGCATGTTGTAGTCGGTAATCACCAGTGGAACGGGACGAAGCGCAATCTGGGCAAGGGCATCGGCCCCACCGTTGACTGTGACAATATCGTAGCCCCCGGTCAGATCACGCATCAACCGGTGCAAAATAATGAGAATGTCGGGCTCGTCCTCGACAAGAACAATTGCCGGATTGCGGCCGGAGGCATCGGGCATATGACTGCTCCTCGGCTGAGAAAAGATCTCAGGCATCACGTTGTACTGTACCAAGACGACAAAGATGCCAAGTAGTCGCAATTGTAGCATACTGTACCGCTAGGGGCAAGGGGCAATAAAGAGCAAAGAGAAAAGGTAGGTAATAAAACTAAAAAAACTAGGGCCATTTCAAATTTCGTAATAGCGCACAAGGAATGCCGTCAGAATACGCCTTATTATACCAATTACCATTGAATAGTCCGCATGCCTAATGACATTCAAGCGCATTGAGACGCCATGTTCGGCTTTCAGCTATCGGCTATCGGCTATCGGATTTGGTATTACTCGTCACTCTTCAGTTATACTTGGGATCACACTCATGTGTCCAGCGGTGGCCTCGGTGAGCGTGGCAAGAGTGTGGTCATAGGTAGAAGCTGGGATGTTGGTGTGGATAGCTACTTCGGTACCAAATTGCTCGTCGCAGATCTCTGCGCCTGCTGTCGCCAGGATGCGGCGAGTTGCTGCATAGGCGGCGTAGCTCACTTGGATCTGCAGGTGGCGTAGGGTAATGCGTTCGCGGCGGGGCAATTCGGCCAGTAGGCTACGCACCGTGTCGCTGTAGGCCCGCACGAGTCCGCCTGTGCCGAGCAACGTCCCGCCGAAATAGCGTGTGGCAATCACAGTCACGTCACCAAGATCGGCACCGCGCAAGACGGCCAGCATGGGGCGACCTGCTGTACCGGAAGGTTCGCCATCATCACTCATGCCCTCCGTCACACTGGCCCCATAGCCGATCAGGTAGGCATAGCAGTGATGGCTTGCCGTGGGCAGTTCCTCACGTACCGCTGCAATCAATTCGCGCGCCGCAGCAACACTCGGCGTATACCCTGCCGTGCCAATAAAGCGCGAATTGAGTACATTCAGCGTCACGCGCACACTTTGCGCTGGGATGAAATAGGTAGCGGCATTGTTCATGGTGAAACCTCTTACGTTCTGTCTTTGCGTTGTGGCAGCGTCGCTGCCACAACGCAAAGATTAAGACTCTACCTCAACACCGCGTAGTATAGTGTATGATTACGGGTTATGGAGTAGATGTACAAAGGCTACAGACGGGAGACCCCCTTCGCTATGACGCAGTTGCTTTCGATCTTTTTGAACGTACTCGTGCCCGTGTTCGCCTTAGTCTCAGTTGGCTATGTGGTCGGACCGCGGCTTCAGCTTGAGGTTCGCACGCTCTCCCGCTTGGCCTACTTTGTGCTTACCCCGGTCTTTGTCTTCAATGTGTTGAGCCAGACGCGCATCGAGGCGGCCTTGGCTGGTCGTATGATTGGCTTCATCACCCTGGTGTATGTGGGTACGATTGTGTTGGCCTTCGTGGTGGCACGATTGTTGCGCCGTTCGCCCCAGATGACAGCGGCCTATGTGATGATTGCGGCCTTTGGCAATGTGGGCAATTTTGGTTTGCCCATCACCCAATTTGCTGAGGGGCCAGAGGCGTTGGGGGTGGCAACGGTCTTCTTCTTGGCTAATCTTGTCCTCGCCTTTGTGGTCTGCGTCACTGCGGCCAATTTTAGCCGGGGCTTTAGCCTCAGCATCGTTTGGCAAGTCTTTCGCACCCCGGCGCTCCTTGCGCTCCCCCCGGCGATCCTGGTCAACTGGGCGGAATGGGATGTACCCACCGTGGTGGCGCGCCCCCTTGATCTCCTTTCAGGCGCCTTGATTCCGGTGATGCTGTTGGTGCTGGGAACACAACTGGCTGCTGCGGGCATACCAAAGCTCAGTTCCGATCTGCTGATCTCCAGTGCGGTACGTATGCTTGGCGGGCCGTTGATTGCCTTTGCTACCGTGGGCTGGTTTGCGCTCCCCGAGCTTGAGCGTAACGTGGGTATCTTGCAAGCAAGTATGCCTACAGCGGTACTCGTTTCGATTATCGCTATGGAAAATCGGCTCTTACCTGAGTTTATTACCGCAACGGTACTCTTTTCTAATGCCTTAAGTATTACGACATTGGCGGTGGTTTTGTTGCTGCTTTGAGTGTGCCGTTTGCGAGGAGGCGAGGAGGCGAGGAGGCGAGGAGGCGAGGAGGCGAGGAGGCGAGGAGGCGAGGAGGCGAGGACGCGAAGCCCTCGCCTCTTCGCCTCACGCATCCTCAACGATGGTATTACTCACAGTGAATGACCAACTCCGCAAGGGGTTTGCGCGGGCGGCGCTGCGGATCGTGGGCGGCATAGCCAACGGTGATCAAGGCGTGAGGCTGTAGGCTGGCGTCTAGGGCTAGGGCGCTCCGCACTGTCGCTTGGCAGAAGAGAGGGGCGCACATCCAGCCACTATCAAAGCCTTGGGCATAGGCGCAGAGCAGCATGTTTTGGATCGCACAGCCAAGGCTCTGAATGGCCATTGTGGTTTCGGCGGCTTGACGCTCGGCATCGGGATAGTGATCAAGCTCTGCGAGGTAGAGGCAGGGCACAATCACTACGGGGGCACTGGTGATGCGCTCGTGCGATCTGGTGAAGCGCCGTGTAATTGTCGCTTCGTCTTGACCATCGAGGGCCAATTGGCGCTGCCAAGTTGCGCCCATTGCGGCTGCAAGGCGGGCTTTGGGCGCCGGGGTGGTCAGCACCACAAAGCGCCAGGGCTGGCGTCCGTGGGGCGAGGGCGCCCAAGCTGCCGCTTCGAGCAGCAACTCAAGCTGGGCGCTGCTCAGGGGTTCGGGGCGAAAGGCGCGCACACTGCGCCGCCCACGGATGATCTCCATGAAATGCATGTGAAGCCTCTCGGCGAGGGTTTGGGGGAGGCTTTGCCTCCCCCAAGAAAACTCTTTGTTAGCGCGAAAAAGCTCTGGGCCGCGCCGCTTGGCTTCGACAGGCTGGTTTCGGCAGGCTCAACCACCGAGCCAGCGGCGCGGTGGCTGAGCCTGTCGAAGCCACCGCGAGGTCGCCTGCCAACCCACGGCTTTTTCGCGCTAACAACTCTTTTTGTTCCGTTGTGGCGGCGAAGCCGCCACAACGGAACAAAAAATGGGATTTGGGGCGTAGCCCCAAGAGCGGGTTTTCAGGCTACCGCCCCAAACTTACGTAGTAATAGGCGATAGCCAATAGGAAACCATTCAACGAAATAGATCCATACGCGGGTCGCGCAGCAGGAGTTGGCTGGTTGCGGTGCTACTCGGCGTAAAGCGATAGCCGCGTACAATCGCCGCAGGGACGCGATCCACTTTGCCCATGACCAACTCGGCGGCGCTGGCCAGTTCATCGGCGACGGCGAGGATGCTGGCTTGCATGGTGTAGCCATGACTGTCGGGCTGGCCGGTGTAGTCGTTGAGCGGTGCGAGGCCGCTGCATCCAATTGCCACATTGACCTGACCATTGCGCCAAGGGCGGCCAAAGGTGTCGGAGATGATCAGCGCAACGCTGGCGCCGCTCTGCTGCTGTAATGCGGCGGCCAACCGAGCCGCACTCGCATCAGGGTCTTTGGGTAGCAGACAGAGCATGCGTCCGCCGTCCACATTGGACTCATCCACACCACTATTGGCACAGACGAGGCCGTGGTGGGTTTCGGTAATGAGTACCCCCTGAGCCATCTTCACAATCCGGCGGCTCTCGCGCAGGATTACCTCATAGTAGTGGGCGTCCTTGCGCCCTTGGGCGGCCAACTGGTGGGCAAAGGGCGATGGTTCGACGGTGGTGGGATCAACGAGGCGGCCTTCAGCCTTGGAGACAATCTTCTGGGTTACCACCAGGACATCGCCGTCTTCAAGCTGTTGCGTGTTGCTGGCAAGGGCGTGCAACAATAACGCAGCCAGATCAGCACCTGGCTGCACCTCGTCAATGCCGTGGATGGGGATGATCTGGATGGTGGACATGCAGATTGTAGATTTCAGATTGTAGATTGCAGACAGAAGGGAGCCAGGGGGCTTGGCTTCATACAGATTACCGGATGCGTGAGGCGAGGACGCGAAGAGGCGAGGGCTTCGCGTCCTCGCGTCCTCGCGTCCTCGCGTCCTCGCGTCCTCGCGTCCTCGCGTCCTCGCGTCCTCGTGCCTTCGCGTCCTCGCGCCTTCGCGTCCTCGCGCCTTCGCGTTCTCGCGTCCTCGCGCCTTCGCGTCCTCGCGCCCTCGCGCCTTCGCCTCCTCGCGTCCTCGCCTCCGGTAAAGTCGCCACGAACCATCCCTCAGCCCAAATACTTACCCGCAATGACCTGGAGGCGCTCGCGGGTTGCGGCAGGAATGCGGCTGCGGTCGGTGATAATAGCGGTGGCCATGGCGCTATGGGCGGGGCTTGCAAAGCCACTGCCGATCAGTTCAACGGCTTTGGCCACAATGCGCTGCGCGAGCGTCGCATTTGCCATCAGCACCGCCACCACCGTCTCGATGGTCACGGCATCATGGTCGGGGTGCCAGACATCATAGTCGGTGACCATAGCGAGGCTGCCGTAGGCGATCTCGGCTTCGCGGGCCAATTTAGCTTCGGGCAGCGAGGTCATGCCAATCAGGCTATGGCCCCGGCGGCGGTTCTCTTCGCTCTCGGCCTTGGTGGAGAAGGCTGGCCCCTCCATCACAACGAGGGTACCACCTTGGTGGACAGTGGCCCCGGCCTGCTCGGAAGCCTGAAACAGGCGCTGACTGAGCAGGGGGCAGAAGGGGTGATCAAAGCCGACGTGGGCGACAACTCCGGCTTCAAAGAAGGTAGCAGGGCGCACACCCTTGGTGCGATCAAAGAGTTGGTCGGGGATCACCACCTGACCAGGGGCATAGTCTTCGCGCAACGAACCGACGGCATTGACCGCGATGAGATACTGTACGCCAAGCTGTTTGAAGGCGTGAATATTGGCCCGTACGGGCACCTCGGAGGGATTAAAGCGATGGCCGCGCCCATGCCGGGGCAGAAAAGCGACCCGTTGCCCGCTCAATGTTCCAATAACCAAGCTGTCGCTGGGATCGCCAAAGGGCGTCGTCAGCGTCACCTCTTCGACCTCACTCAGCCCTTCCATCGCATAGAGTCCACTACCGCCAATCACACCGATGGTTGCCTCAGGCATTGCTTACTCCTTCAGTCATCTGGTTGCCTAGCTACGAGTATAGCCGATCTTTGGGTTGAGGATGGCGCCCACATGGATGGCTACGCCCATACGCATGACGTTTAGGGCTACCGCCCTAAAAACCCGCTTTGGGGCTACGCCCCAAACCCCATTTTTTGTTCCGTGTTGGCGGCGAAGCCGCCAACACGGAACAAAAAGAGTTTTTTGAGGAAGGCGAAGCCTCCCCCAAACTCCCGCCGGAGAGTTAACGTATAGACTTTTCAGACAGCCTCTAACAAAACATTACGTCACACCCCCGGCTTTACAGCACCACGATCCTGAGCTACCATGTGCGTATATCCTTGGCAGAAGCTATGACGACAAAATCGGTTGAGATTCACGAAGCCTAGCAACACCTTGTGGGAGACGCCCCATGAGTACACAAGACATGCGCTGGCACCGGCGTTTCAAGAGCTTTCTCAAAGCCCTTGCACAATTGAGCGAGGCCGTGACGCTGGCGCAGCAGCGTCCACTCTCTAAACTCGAAGAACAGGGGCTGATCCAGGCTTTCGAATTCACCCATGAACTGGCGTGGAAAACGCTCAAGGATTTTTTGGAGAGTCGCGGTGTGCAACATCTGTACGGTTCAAAAGACACAACCCGCGCAGCCTTCAAAACTGGTTTGATCGAGAATGGTCAGGCATGGATGGACATGATCCAGAGCCGCAATCTGACCTCGCATACCTACGATGAAGCCACAGCCACCCGCATTGTCTCCGCCATTCGCACCACCTACTACGCAACATTCGAGGCGCTCCGCAGCAAACTGGATGAACTGAGACGGGAGGAGCAGACGTGAGGTACGGTCTTCCAGAGAGCACTGTCCAGCAGATCTGCACCGTTTTGCGCCGCTACGCGCAGGTGGAACGGGCGATCCTTTATGGTTCGCGCGCCACAGGCAATGCCAAACATGGCTCCGACATTGACCTGACCCTGTGTGGCGGTGCGGATTTGAGTCTGAATGTGCTTTACAAAATTCTGGATGATCTCGACGAATTGCTCTTGCCCTACACCATTGACCTGTCCATCTTCAATGCCATCAACGATCCCGATCTGAGCGCACAGATTCAGCGGGTGGGGGTTCTGTTCTACCAGCGAGCAGCGCAGCCAATTCAGGGCAAATCTTGAGTCAGTGCTGAACTAATACCATGTACGATTGTAGATTCCAGATTGCAGATTGCCGAACATGGCGTTCCAATGGGCTTTCGCGTTCTTGATCATGCGGCATGCTCAAGGGTAATTGGTATAAGTGAGACGATTGTCCATGCTCTTTCGTACTACGTGGCGCTTTATGCTGCGCCATCCTTGGCAATTGGGGCTATGTGTGCTGGGGGTGGCGCTGGGTGTCGCTATGGTGGTGGCGATTGATCTGGCCAATGCGAGTGCCCGCCGCGCCTTTCAGCTTAGTGCCGAGAGTGTTGTGGGCCGCGCTACCCATCAGGTGTTGGGCGGGCCAACGGGCTTGTCGGAAGAGCTCTATCGCCAGTTGCGGGTTGAGGTGGGCTTGCGGAGCAGTGCGCCCGTGGTTGAGGGCTATGTGCAGGTGCCTGCCCTGGAGAACCAGACGCTCCAGTTGTTGGGGGTAGACCCGTTGGCCGAGCCGCCGTTTCGCGCCTATATGGGTGAGCGCGGGGGCGAGCTTGATCTGGCGGCCCTGATGGCTGAACCGGCAACGGTGTTGCTTGCCGAAACCACCGCCCGCCGCGCTGGCCTTGAGCTTGGTGATGCGCTGACATTGCAGATCGGTACCCACGAGGTTGATGTGCGCCTGGTGGGTTTACTGCAACCCAACGATCAGGTTGGGCGCGAAGCCCTAGAGGGGCTGCTGATCAGCGATATTGCGACCGCTCAAGAGCTCTTGGGCATGGTGGGACGCTTGAGTCGCATTGATCTGATCTTGCCCGCCACCAGCGATCCTCCGCCTCAATTGCTCGCTCTGCTGCCGCCAGGGGCTGAGCTGTTGCCCGCTGCAACCCGCTCGAACGCGCTTGAACAGATGACCCGCGCTTTTGAATTAAATCTGACTGCGTTGAGTTTCTTGGCGCTGATTGTGGGTATGTTCCTGATCTACAATACGGTTACGTTTAGTGTGGTGCAGCGCCGCATGCTCTTTGGCACGCTGCGTTGCCTGGGGGTGACACGGGGCCAGCTTGCGGCACTGGTGCTGACCGAGGCGGCCCTGATCAGTCTGGTGGGCTCACTGCTGGGCCTTGCCCTGGGGGTGATCTTAGGGCGGGGCTTGGTTGGCTTGGTAACCCAGACGATCAACGATCTCTACTTTGTGGTGACGGTGCGTAGCCTGGCGCTCGATCCGCTGGTGTTGCTACGGGGCTTTGTGTTAGGGGTAGTGGCGACGCTCGTGGCGGCGGCAGTGCCGACTTTGGAGGCGCTGTTGACCCCGCCGCGCACGGTGTTGCGTCGTTCGAGCGTTGAGGATCGGGCGCGCCATTTGGTGCCGCGGCTGGCGGGCGTAGGGCTGCTGCTGCTGCTCTTGGGCCTGGGCCTGCTCGGCCTCCCTGCTGAAGTGGGGGTTGGTTCGCTCTTTGTGGCCTTCACCGCCCTCTTCGCCATCGTGATTGGCGCAGCCCTGCTGGCCCCGCTGTTCACCGTTGGCCTGATGCGCATAGCCCGTCCGCTGCTTGGGGCCGTCTTTGGCCTCTTGGGGCGCATGGCAGCCCGTGCGGTTGAAGCCAACCTCTCGCGTACTGCGGTGGCCATTGCCGCACTCATGGTGGCGGTCAGTGTCACCATCGGCGTGGGCATCATGGTTCACAGCTTCCGCCAGACCGTCGTGGTCTGGTTGGAGCATAGCCTGATGGCTGATGTCTACATCTCGCCCCCTTCTAACACAGCCAATCGGATTGACGGCGTGCTTGATCCAGCGTTGCCCGCGCAACTAGCCGAGCTTGAGGGGGTGGCTGCGGTGGTGCGCCTACGCAGTACGCAGGTCAATACGCTGGTGGGGCCGACCATTCTGATGGCGGTGGATGCGGGGGCCGAGCGTGGGCGCACAACGTTGCGCTTTGTGGCGGGGGGCGATGATGCAACCTGGGCTGCCTGGGATGCCGGGGCGCTCTTGATCTCTGAGCCCTTCGCGCTACGCAGTGGACTCGGGGTAGGCGATAGTTTGCGCTTACGTACCGACCGCGGCTTGCAGGACTTTCCGATTGCGGGGGTCTATTACGACTACAGCTCTGATCGTGGCATTATACGTTTGCGTTATAATACCTATCGTGCCGCTTGGGACGATCCAGAAATTTCGTCGTTGGCGCTCTATGCAACGCCTGGGAGCGACTCTGAGGCATTGCTGGCGCGGTTGCGAGCGGCTACCAGTGGGACGGGGGTGTTGGTCAGTTCCAACCGAGCCTTGCGTGAAAGCAGCTTGGCCGTCTTTGATCGCACCTTTGCCATTACAGCGGTATTGCAACTTTTGGCTACGATTGTGGCATTCATTGGGATTCTGAGTGCGCTCATGGCCTTACAGCTTGAGCGGGGGCGTGAATTAGCGATGCTACGGGCCAATGGGCTCACCCCAAGGCAAGTGTGGGGGCTGATCTTGGGTCAAACCGGCCTGATCGGCGCGGTAGCGGGCCTCTTGGCGATCCCCTTGGGCCTGGCCATGGCGCTTGTGCTGGTCTATGTGATCAACCGGCGCTCCTTTGGCTGGACACTCGACCTCGCGTTGGAGCCACGGATCTTTTTACAAGCCTTACTGGTCGCGCTGATTGCCGCCTTCTTAGCGGGACTCTACCCGGCCTACCAGATGAGCCGCACCAGCCCGGCGGCGGCTTTGCGAGAGGAGTAAAGCGAGGGAGTAGGAAATGAAGAGATACCGAGGATTACACCACAGAGGCACCGAGGGCACAGAGTTTGGAACAGTAGGGAGTGCCAACGCTGGTGATAGCCGTACCATACCTCGCTCTGTGTTCTCTGTGTCTCTGTGGTGAACAACTCTGTATCTCTGGGCACAGAGTTTGGAACAGTAGAGAGTGCCAACGCTGGTGATAGCCGTGCCATACCCCGCTCTGTGTTCTCTGTGTCTCTGTGGTGAACAACTCTGTATCTCTGCAAAAACTCTATACCTGAAAGTCTCTGATAGAAAGCAACCACGTTGATCCGTATTTTCTTTATACTCATACTCATGTTGGGGCTCACGGCGTGCCAAGAGGCCGCAACGGCACCGCCTTCCAATGGGGCGCAACCAGCAGATGCCCCAGTCTTGATGCCGGTGCTGGCCGTTTCGGAGTTGGCGTTAGGCCCCAACCGCATCGCCTTGGGCGTGTTGCAAGGGGGCGGGCCAATCAATGACCCTGAACTTGAATTGGGCATGCGCTTCTACTACCTTGATGGCGCAGACCCCAGCGAGGTCTATAGCGAATCGCGGGCAATCTATCGGGGGCAGGGTTTGCCCTTTGGGCTCTATGTGGGCTATGCCGACTTTGATCAGCCGGGGGGCTGGGGGCTAGAGTTGGTGGTAAACCAGGGCGAGGGGACGCTCGGATCGAGCCGCTTGCGCCTTGATGTGCTGGCCGAGCCGTTGGTGCCGCCAGTGGGGGCGTCGGCGTTTCCTAGTCAAAACTTGACCATACGTGATGTGCCTGATCTGGCCCAATTGACCTCCGACATCCTGCCTGATCCCGATTTCTACCAATTGACCGTTGCGGAGGCGCTGGAAGCCGAGCAGCCCTTTGTCTTGACCTTTGCCACGCCGGGCTACTGTGTCACTGCTGTGTGTGCGCCCAACCAGATGGTACTCAAAGAACTCAAAGCGCAGTATGGCGCCGAGGTGAACTTTTTGCACATTGAGGTCTTCCCCTATCCCTTTGCCGAATCGTTCGAGGCCCAACGCCATGTGCCTGAAATGGCCGAATGGAACTTGCGAACCGAGCCGTGGACCTTCTTGATCGATGCCCAAGGAATCATTCAGGCCCGCTTTGAGGGCGGGATCACCTTTGCCGAAATGGAGCCAGCCTTGGCCCAGTTGGCCGCCGGTCAGCCGGTGGTGTTGCCTGCGCCATGAGAGGCTGTCTCAAAAGTCTATGGTTTGGCGTTGGAGTGCCGGCTTCAGCCGGCTAAAGCCGGCACTCCAGCGTATGCCCCCCGGGCTTTTCAGGCAGCTTCTGAGTAGGCAATTGGTAGTCCTTTACTAAAAAAATGGTTCGCGCTCCTATGCTATACTGAATATTAACCCTATTTGTGCCAAACGTTGCCGTTAGGCTACCTCGGCTAGGCACCGCTATTTTTTTTCACTAGCTTCACATAGCAGACCGCGATGGATAGCCATGTCACGCACCCGCGAGGACCAGGAACGCTTGTCAATGGACGAATCCGAGGCACCTTTGGCGAGTGGCCGCCTGAGTGTAGCAGAACAAGCCCGCATTTTGGCCGAACAGACACGCGATGTCATTTTTCGCTATCGGGTTAACCCGGATCCTGCGTTTGAATATGTAAGCTCAAATTGTACTGCTATTATTGGCTATGAACCTGAGGAATTTTATCAAAACCCAGATCTTTTTGAGGAATTGATCCATCCTGATGATCGCCCGTTGCTGCTGGCGCTCTGGAATGTCAACTCTGGCTCATGCTGGATGCGCTTGCGCTATATCCACCGTGACGGCCATATTGTCTGGATCGAGCAGCAACACCGCATTATTGCCAGTGATGATGGTGAAGACTTGGTGATTGAGGGCAGTGGGCGCGATATTAGCGCCTATGCCAATGCAGAGGTGCAGCTTAAGTTGCTCAGTACGGCCCTGGAAACCTCGCCCAATGCGGTGATGATTACGAGTATTGATGGAATCATCCGTTGGATTAATCCGGCTTTTACTCAGCTCACTGGCTATAGCTCTGAAGAGACGGTTGGCGTGAGTTCACGGCTCTTGCGTTCAGGACGCAACGAAGAGCGGGTGTATGAAGATCTCTGGAAGACCGTCCTTGGCGGACAAAGATGGTCGGGCCAGTTGATTAACCGGCGCAAAAATGGCAGCTTCTACCATGAAGAGCAGACGGTAACCCCGGTGTTGATTGATGGCGTGGTGACCCACCTTGTTGCGGTGAAGCAGGATGTCTCGGTGCGCTTTGAGCGCGAACGGGAGCGCGAGTCGCTCTTGGTGATGGCTTCGGCGCTGCGTACAGCGCGCACGCGTGCTGAAATGTTGCCGACGCTGCTGCGCCAGAGCCTACTGCTGCTGCGTGCCGTTGGGGCGCTCCTTACCTTGCGCGAAGAGACGACCGGCCAGCCCATCTTTGAACTGGGGGCTGGGGTGTGGGCCCAGTTTACCGGACGCTACCCCATGGGAGCTAACGACCCTACGTTGCAGGTGCTTGCCAGTGGGGTGCCCTACTGTGGCTCGCCGCCACCCTCTTTAGCGACCAACACTTCGCTGGAGGGGCATCAGGCCGCCTGTGTGCCGCTGCGGGTTCATGAGGCCACCTTGGGGGTACTTTGGGTCGTGGCCCCTCATGTCTTCCACGATGGCGACCTCAGCCTGCTGAACGGGATCGCCGATATGGCCGCGAATGCGATCCAGCGCAGCACCCTCTTTGAGCAGACCGAACGCCGTCTCCAGCGTCTCATGAGTCTGCAGACGATTGACCAGGCGATTACATCAAGTTTGGATAAGCGCTTGAGTCTGCGGGTGTTGGTAGATCAAGCGCAGCGCCAGTTGGGCGTGGATGCGGCTACGGTCTTGCTACTCAACAGTGCGGAGCATACTCTGGATTATACGGCGGGCCAGGGCTTGCAGGATGCCTATCCGCGCAGCATCAGTGTGCGCCTTGATGTGAGCCTGGCAGGCATGGCGGTGCGCGAACGGCGGCGCATTTGGGTGAAAGATTTGTCACTCCAAGCCGAACTGGACGAGCGCCATCGCCTTTTGGCCGCAGCCGGTTTTCGCGCCTATATCGCTACGCCACTGATTGCCCAAGGGCAGATTATGGGCGTGCTTGAGGTCTTACAGCGCCGCTCGCTCAACCCTGAACCGGAATGGCTCGACTATCTCGATACGTTAGCCGGACGTGCCGCCGTGGCTATTGATAACGCCGAACTCTTTGGGCGGCTCCAGCGTAGCCATAGCGACCTGGTGATGGCCTACGACACCACGCTGGAAGGCTGGTCGCGGGCGCTCGATCTGCGCGACAAAGAGACCGAAGGCCACTCGCGGCGGGTGACGGAGTTGACGGTGCGCCTCGCCCGGGCGATGGGCCTCAGTGAAGCTGAAATTGTGCATGTGCGGCGTGGTGCCCTGCTGCACGACATTGGCAAGATGGGGATTCCTGATTCAATTCTGCTCAAACCAGGCCCGCTGACCGATGAGGAGTGGGCGGTGATGCGCCGCCATCCCACCTATGGCTACCAACTTTTGGCCCCGATTGCCCATTTGCATCCGGCCCTCGATATTCCCTACTACCACCACGAGAAATGGGACGGCAGTGGCTACCCTCATGGCTTGGCTGGCGAATCCATTCCGCTACCGGCACGCATCTTTGCCGTCGTTGATGTCTGGGACGCCCTACGCTCCGACCGGCCCTACCGGGCTGCCTGGGATGTTGAGCGGGTGCGTGAATACCTGCGTCAGGAGGCGGGCCGCCACTTCGATCCTCAGGTTGTCGCAGCCTTCCTTGAGCTTGAGCTTGAGTAGGCTGAAGGAGCTCGTATGACATTGATCGATCTCCGTAGCGATACGGTAACCCTACCCAGCCCCGCGATGCGCGAGGCTATGAGCCATGCTGCGTTGGGTGATGATGTCTATGGTGAAGACCCAACGGTCAATCAGTTGGAGGCGTTTGCCGCTGATTTGGTGGGCAAAGAGGCGGCGCTGTTGGTGCCTAGTGGTACGATGGGCAATCTTAGTGCCCTCTTGAGCCATGCCGGGCGCGGTCAGCGCGTCATCTGTGGCGATGAGTGCCATATTTACTACTATGAGGCGGGCGGCGCTTCGGCCCTGGGTGGCCTGATCTACCAGACCTTGCCCACTGAGCCGGATGGGAGTTTGCCACTAGAATTGGTGCGCCAGGCGCTCCAACCAGTTCACGATGTTCACACTAGTGAAGCGGGTGTCTTGTGTCTGGAAAATACCCACAACCGCTGTGGGGGAACGGCACTGACGCCTGCCTATCTCGCGGAGGCCCATGCGCTGGCGCGGGCGGCGGGAGTGCCGCTGCACCTTGATGGCGCGCGCATCTTCAATGCTGCCATCGCTTTGAACTTGCCGGTGCAGACGTTGACCCAACATGTAGACACGGTGCAATTCTGCCTCTCGAAGGGCCTGGCAGCCCCGATTGGCTCCTTGTTGGCGGGGCCAGCGCCCTTTATCGCACGGGCGCGGCGGGTGCGCAAACTGCTCGGCGGTGGCATGCGCCAAGCGGGCATCATCGCTGCCGCTGGAATGGTCGCGCTCACCAGCATGATTGAACGGCTCGCCGAGGATCACGCCAATGCCCGCTTGCTCGCTAGTGGTTTGGCTGAGTTGCCGGGTGTGCAGCTTGATCTGAGTCGGGTGCAGACCAACATTGTGCGCTTTGAACTGAGCAACAAGGCGCTGCCTGTTAGCACCTTTGTAGCCAACCTGCGTACCCACGGCGTCCTCATGGGCAGCATGAGTGGGACATTCATCCGTGCCGTTACCCACTACGGCATTGAGCGTCCCGCGATTGAACATACGCTGGAGGTGGTGCAAAAGGTGCTGGCTGAGTGATGGTGTCTAGCTTCATCCGTCTTCCCGCTTGGCTGCTTGTATTGCTTGGCTATTTGATGTTGGGCATCGCCCTCACATGGCCGCTGGTGCTGCGTTTTAGCAGCGATCTGCCGGGTGGGGCGCACAAGGATGGGCTGGAGGACGCCTACCAGAATATCTGGAATCTCTGGTGGACGGTTGAGGCGTTGCGTCGTCCAACCAACCTCTGGGCCACTGATTTGCTCTTCCATCCCGATGGGCCCAATTTGCTCTTTCATACACTGTCGCCGGGCAATACGCTGGCGGTTGCGCCGATTACGGCCCTTTGGGGGCCAATTGCAGGCTTTAATGCCATTGCGCTCGCTTCGTTCGCGCTGGGTGGCTTGGGCATGTGGCTGCTGGCACGCCGCTACTGTGGCCCGGCGCCCGCCCTGCTGGCCGGGATTGTCTATGTGGCCAGCCCCTTTCATATCGCCGCACTGGTGAGCGATGGGCAATTGCAGATCTTTAGCCACCAGTGGTTACCCTGGTATCTCCATTTTCTACTGTTGAGCTTGGAGCGTTCGGCTGAAGCTTGGCGCCGCCATGTCCTCTGGGCGGGGGTGTTCTTGAGCCTTACAGCCTGGGGCGATTGGTACTACACGCTCTTTCTGTTGATCTTTAGTGCCCTGATCGTGCTGTGGCAGCTTTGGCGGCAAGGGCTGGCCCAAATGCGCGCGCTGCTGGCCCCCTTACTGCTGATGGCGGGCGTCTTTAGCCTAACCAGCGGGCCGCTGATTGCAGCCATGCTGTTCGAGGCGGCCCGCACCAACTATGTGAGCATCCTGCCCCCAGATGATCCGGCGCGTCTCTCGGCTGATCTGTTGGCCTACGTGGTGCCTCAACGCCTGCATCCGCTCTGGGGGGCCGCTCCATGGGCCTGGGGAGTGGATTATGGCGTCAATCGGCGCTTCTACCTGGGGTTGAGCCTGCTGCTCTTGGCCCTCTTGGCCCTCTGGAAGCGCCCCGCTGCACGCCCCTGGGGGCTGGCCGCAGGCAGCTTCTTGCTGCTCTCGCTTGGGCCAAGCCTGCGGATCAATGGCCAGGATAGCGGCATTCCTCTGCCCTACCAGTTGATCGCCGAACTGCCAATTGTAAGCCTTACGCGCCAGCCTGATCGTTTCAATGTGCTAGTGACGATTGCACTCGGTATGTTGGCTGCGTATGGTGCGGCTTGGCTGCTGCAACACTGGCGTGGTCGGCCTATGTTGCTCATCACGCTGTTGGCAGCCCTCATACTGCTGGAATATTGGCCTGCCCCGATTGTAACGCGCACACCGCCAGTGCCCGCCTTCTACGCGACGCTACCGCCGGGGCCGGGGGCGCTACTGGAGTACCCGTTCCACCCGGAGATCACCTACCGAGACGCCGAGCGCATGCGTTTCCAGACCATCCACGGACGCCCGATCAGTGGTGGTTACCACTCACGGGCCTATCCGCAGCCCCAATTGGGCATGCCGGTACTGCGCGATCTTCAGGCGGGCCAATTGGCCAGCGACATTGCACTCGAAGCGGGGGGCTGGCCCGCCGCGCTGCACACCCTTGGTTATCGCTATATTGTTGGCTATAAGCAGCAACTCTTGGGGCCGATCAACCTGCAACCGAGCGACGAAGCACTCTTCCGGGCGCTGGTCGAAGCGGGGCTCGGCGTTGATGCGCCCCTGAGCGAAGATGCATGGCTGATTGTCTACGCCGTTCCCCCAGCCGAAGCAATGCCAGTGGTGCAACTGCGTCATGGTTGGGGCCCACTGGAGCAACCAGCCCCCACTACGCGCTACCGTTGGCTCCCAGAACTTGCCGAACTGGGCCTGATGGGCGTCGAAGCAGGCCCTCATCGGCTCAGTTTCAGCGCCCTCCCAGCCGGGGGGCCGCGCACGCTCCAGCTCACCTTGCCGGAAGCCTCAATCCAACTGCCCCTAGCGCCCGAACTACGGCGCTACCACCTGTTGGTGCCTTTAGCCAGTGGCAACAACATCACCCACCTGCACAGCATCGAACCACCCACCAGCGGCGAGCAGCTCTACGGCAACGGCGACCTGCGCCCGATCAGTGTGCGACTAGAACGAATTGGGCTTATGCCGGTAAGGCATCAGCCTTGCGGCGGTCAGCTTGGGGGCCGAAGGTTGCATGATGGCGACGGAAGAGGCGACATGGCATGCTGCGCCGCCGCTGGTGCGGGCCGTAAGCTGCATCGGTAGCGGCGACTCGCTCTTTGCCGGGTTGGCCACTGGGCTCTTAGGGAAGCAGAAATTGTTACGTATCCCAGCAGCCTGTCATGCTGAATAGTCCATGGGCGAGCATCGTAGTGCCGACGTTAGTCGGCTGAGGTCTTTGCCAGCGATGGGAAGCCGACTAAGGGAAGCAGAAATTGTTACGTACCCCAGCAGCCTGTCATGCTGAATAGTACATATTCGCAGGCATCGTAGTGCCAACTTTAGTCGGCTGAGGTCTTTGCCAGCGATGGGAAGCCGACTAAAGTCGGCACTCCCTACGGCGCAACATGGGAAGCCGACTAAAGTCGGCACTCCCTACCTTGACGTTGTTTCATGATCGGGGTACGCTGAATATTATGGGTAATTCACAACGAGTCATTCTCACAGGTGCAACGGGTCTGATCGGTCGGAAGCTCTTTGTCGCGCTGCGTGAGCGTGGCTATGAGTTGGTGATCTTCTCGCGTAATCCGGCAACAGCCCGCTCACGCCTGCCCGGGGCTGCCGAGTATGTTGCGTGGCAACCAGCCGAGACGGGGGCTTGGGCGGCGGCAGTTGATGGTGCCTATGCCATTATCAATTTGGCTGGGGCGCCGATTTCACAAGGGGTGATTGGCCCACGTTGGACACCGGCCTACAAGGAAGAGATTCGCTCTAGTCGCGTGCTTGGGACGCGGGGCTTAGTGAACGCGATTGCTGCCGCTACGCAACGCCCGACCGTCTTGGTCAATGCTTCATCAATTGGCTTTTATGGCTACTATAACGATGAGATTCTTGACGAAGAGACGCCAGCAGGCAATGATTTTGTAGCCGAGGTTTGTGTCGCCTGGGAGCGTGAGGCTGCACGGGCGCAAGAGTTTGGAGTGCGGGTTGCTATGATCCGCACGGGGATTGTCCTCGATCCTGATGGTGGTGCCCTGGGCCAAATCATGCTGCCCTTCCGCCTGCGCGCTGGCGGGCCGATTATGCCTGGTACGCAGTACTATTCCTGGATTCATCCAAGTGACGAGGTGGGGCTCTTCTGCTTTGCCCTGGAGAACCAACAGGTTACCGGCCCACTCAATGGCACAGCACCAACGCCTGAGATGAATCGTGATTTTACCAACATCCTGGGTAAGGTTCTCGGTTCACCTTCGTGGTTGGCCGTGCCTGAATTGAGTCTGCGTCTCACTCTTGGTGAGATGGCCGATCTTGTGGTGAAGGGGCAGCGTGCTTTACCACGTCGCGCTCAGGCGTTGGGCTATCAGTTTCGCTTTCATGAGTTGCGCCCGGCATTGGAGGATTTGCTGCGCTAAGAAGCTGGCTGAAAAGCTAGTGGACACGTGAGCGTACTCTCATCAAATTCTTAAGTAGGCTTAAAATTCTGCTTAGGCTCGTGTGGCATCATGTACTTGGTGGCATTCAGCGCATCCTGATGCCGCAAACCTATTTTCTCATTTCTCATTTCTGTATGATGTAGGTGCGGGGCTTCGGGGCGAGCATCGTGTACCCCGAACCCTCACCCCTAGAAGTGGTTGTAACAATGGAACGAAAACCTAATCCTTTACTTTTACTCGCTATTCTGCTCCTCGGGATCTTTATTGGCGTCGCTGGGGGGGCTGCTTCGGGTGGAGCGGCAGCCTACTACATCACCAACCAGCAGATTGCCCAATTGAACGCGGCTCAACCATGGTTGACGAGCGCACATACGACTGGAACGAGTGCCGCGCAGCGTCCTGATGCAACGCCTGCCCCCTTGCCCACCCCCATGCCGACAACAGGTGAGGTGTCGAGTGCCGTGGCAGCGGTGCAAAAGGTTGGCCCTGCCGTAGTAACGGTGATCAACCGTTCCACTCAGGGGCGCGGCAGTGGCAGCGGCGTGATTGTGAGTGATGAGGGCTATATTATTACCAATAACCATGTGGTGGAAGGCAGCCGTGATCTTGCGGTAGTCTTTGCCGACAATACTCGCCGCGATGCGGAACTCATTGGTACCGATCCGCTGAATGATATTGCGGTAATCCGTGTGGAGGGTGCGCTGCCTGCGGTGGCGGTTGTGGGCGATGCGGCTACACTTCAGCCCGGTGAGACGGTACTGGCGATTGGGAGCCCCTTGGGCAACTTCCGCAACAGTGTCACGGCTGGGGTTGTGAGTGCGCTCAACCGCTCGGTAGGCCCGATGGAGGGTTTGATCCAGACCGATGCGGCCATCAATAGTGGCAACAGTGGTGGCCCGCTGATCAACTTGCAGGGCGAAGTGGTTGGGATCAACACCTTGGTGGTTCGCAACGACTTTGATCTCAGTTTTGGCGCAGCCCCGGTTGAAGGGCTTGGCTTTGCGGTGCCTAGCAGCATCTTCCGCAATGTGGCCGATCAGTTGATTGAAAATGGCGAAGTGCGCTACCCCTTCTTAGGTGTGCGCTATGTCACGATTGATGGCAATCTTGCCGCCGAGATGAGTTTGCCCGTGCAGAATGGGGCACTCATCCAGAGTGGTCGTACTGGTCAGTCGGCGATTGAGCCAGGTAGTGCCGCTGAACGTGCTGGTATCCGTGATGGCGATATTATCGTGGCTGTGAATGGCGCACGCCTCGATTACAATACCTCGCTACGCCAATTGCTCCTGCGTCACGCCCCCGGTGATACCGTTAGTATCACGGTTCTCCGCGATGAGAACGAGCAGGTACTTGAAGTTACCCTTGGGCAACGTGCGCCGAATATGTAAATGAAGAGTACAGGAACGAGGAAATAGGAAATAGGACAAAACGCGCCCTGCTCGTCACTCGTCACTCATCACTCATCACAGAGGTAAACAGCGCCTCGCTAATGCCCAGCATCCGGGCGGCGGCGGCACGATCACCGTGGCAGCGTTCGAGGGCTAAGGTGAGGAGGCGGGCGCGTAGCTCTTCAAGCAGTTGGGGCAGCGGTGCCACCGTGAGCAGACGGGCCAGGGCGCTATCTAACATCTGTTCGTGAACGGTGAGGGTACGATCAAGCAGGAGATGCTCAGGGCCAATTAAGCCGCCTTGAGCTAAGACAACTGCACGTTCAATGGTGTTTTCGAGTTGGCGTACATTGCCTGGCCAGGCATGGTTTTGGAGCAACTCCATCGCGGCGTCGGAGATGGGGGCCGCTTCGCCGCCACCGAAGCGGTGTTTTCGCAAGAAGTGATCGATGAGCAGGGGAATATCATCGTTGCGCTCGCGCAGTGCGGGCATATGGATGTTGACCACATTTAAGCGGTAGTAGAGGTCTTCGCGGAAGTTGCCCGCCCGCGCCCCCTCGATCAGGTCGCGGTTGGTGGCGGCAATGACGCGCACATTGGCCTTGAGCAGCGCGTTCCCGCCCACGCGCTCGAAGGTGCGCTCTTGCAGCACGCGCAGCAACTTCTTCTGGGTGGTGGGGCTCACCTCACCAATCTCGTCGAGGAAGATGGAGCCTTTGGCAGCCTGCTCGAAGCGGCCTTTACGTTGGGCCATTGCGCCGGTAAACGCGCCCTTTTCGTGGCCAAAGAGTTCACTCTCCAGCAGCGTTTCGGGTAGGGCCGCACAGTTCACGGCAATGAAGGGCCCCTCGCGCCGGGCAGAGTTGCGGTGCAACACATGGGCCACCAACTCCTTGCCGGTACCACTCTCGCCAGTAATCAGCACAGTGGCATCACTGCCGGCCACGCGCCCAATCAGCTTATAGACATGCTGCATCGGCCCACTACGCCCGATCAGGATGTCACGTGGATCTTGGCTAAACTGGCGCTCAAGATCAAGCACGCGCCGGGTCAGACGGCGGTGTTCGAGCGCACGCTGAACCGTATGCAGAATCTCGTCGGGATCGAACGGTTTCCCCAGGTAGTCATAAGCCCCACGCTGCATAGCCTCAATCGTCATGGTTGAGGAGTCCTGAGCGGTAATGATCAACACTGGCAGATCAATACCCCGTTCACGCAAGGTTTTCAAAAGTGTCAAGCCGTCGGGCGGGGGCATCCGCACATCAAAGATTGCCACATCAGGCTCTTCGGCCTCAAGTGCAGCCAAAGCCTCGCGGCCCGAACGGGCAGTACGCACGCTGGCCCCTTCAGGCTCCAGGATGTCGCGCAACAGATCGAGGATGGGTTCCTCATCATCGGCGATCAAAACCACGCCCCCGGCCAACGTCGTTGTCATGAGGTACTCCTGTTTTCTCTTGCGTGTTGGCGGCGTAGCCGCCAACACGCAAGGGAAAAGGTTATGCGGGGGCGGCTACGCCTTCCCCACTCCCCCTCCGGGGGAGGTTCTATCCCATAATTCTACTCATCCTCCAGATCATAGAGCAGATCGATCAGCGCCTCAGTCGCCTGCTCAAGCACATCTTGGTTACCGGCATTGGCCGCGTTTTCGACGGCGGCAATCGCATCCAGGAGCCCCTGATGGCCGGGATGCTGCTCAAGGGTGCGTTGCGCCCGGGCAAGCAGCGCTAGGATTTCGGTACTCAACTGAAGTGACTGGGGGGCAGTGGCTTCTGCGCTGACCTCAAGCGCCCCTTCGCCCCAGCCAAACTGCTCGAGTTGCTCAAGGCTCACACGCGCACCTGCGATCTCGGCGGGCGAGAGGCGGGCATGGGCGGCGCGGACGCTCGTCTGGGCCTGTTTGCCACTGGCTTTGTCTAGGGCCGAGATATTGACGATGCCGTTGAGGTCACAATCGAACTGCACAACAATGGCGGGGGGCAAGCCGGGCGCTTCAGGCTTGAGGTTGTCAAAGAGGAATTCGCCCAGCAAGGTGTTGCGCGAGGCGATGGCATGTTCGCCCTGGTAGATCTTCAGGTTGATCGCCGTCTGGGCCGGATGGACGCCAGCGTATGTTTCGGCGCGTGAAGTGGGCACGGTGGTGTTGCGCGGAATGAGGACACTGTAGTGATCGGGAATCGTGCGGCCTTGCAGATCAAACTCAACCACCTCAATGCCCAATGAGTGAGGCGTCACATCAACCAGAATGGCATCGAGTGGTTCGCCTGCAATGATGGCACCCTGTACGGCAGCACCAAGCGCCACCGCTTCATCGGGGTTGATTGCTACCGCCGGTTCGATGCCAGTATGCTCGCGTACCATCTCCCAGACCAAGGGGATACGGGTGCTCCCACCGACAAAGAGAACCTTATCGAGCTCGTCGCTACTGATGCCAGCATCCTTGAGGGCTGCATCAAGGGCATCAACCGTACCATCGAGCAGATCACGAATGGCCGCCTCAAACTCGTGGCGTTGCACCTCGGCGTCAAGGTTGAGCGGACGCCCCTCGACAGTCAAGAGGTACTCTTCTTGGACGCGCACCATAGGCCGGGAGGAGAGGGTCACCTTCGCATCCTCAGCGGCACGCAGCAGCCGCGCCATCGCCCGCCGGTCGTCACGGGGGCTGACGCCGTGGGCTTCTTCAAAGCGAGCTACCAGAATCTCGCGCAGTCGCTCATCAAAATCGTCGCCACCTAATTGGGTATTCCCGTGGCTCGCACGCACCTCAACCACACCGCTGTCCAGTTCGATGATCGAGACATCGAAGGTGCCCCCGCCGAGATCGTAGACCGCCACGAGTTGGCGTTGGTCGCTACGATCGAGCCCATAGGCCAAGGCTGCGGCGGTCGGCTCATTGATAATCCGTTCAACCACGAGGCCAGCAACTTCACCGGCTTCGCGGGTGGCTTGGCGTGCTGCATCGGAGAAATAGGCGGGCACGGTAATGACCGCCCGTTCAACCTTTTGGCCCAGTTGAGCCTCGGCAGCGCGGTGCAGTTCACGCAGAATCAGGGCCGAGATTTGTGGTGGGGTATACGCCTGCTCACCCAAATGTACCGTCGTCTGCTCGCCCATTTGGCGCTTAATCGAGCGCACGGTGCGGTCGGGATAGAGGGCGTACTGGTTGCGTGCAGGCGCACCAACCAGCAACCCGCCGTCGGGGCCAAGGCCAACCACCGAAGGCATAATATGCTCATCGCCCACAGGCACAATTTCGGGCTTGCCATCACGAACGATGCCAACAGCAGAAAAGGTAGTGCCCAGGTCAATGCCTATAATCAGGCTCATAGATACTCCTTAGAAGGTAGGATACAGGAGATAGGAGATAGGATACAGGAATGAGGAGATAGGATACAGGAATGAGGGTGATCGTGCAAAACTCCGCGCACCCAAGCGATCAGAGCGCTACGCTCTTTTCAGCGGGGGCGGTTGCGACAATCACTTCAGCCGGGCGGAGGACGCGCTCGCCCGCCACGAAGCCACGGCGCAAGACTTGCAGGATCGTACCGGGCGGGGCGGGATCAATGCTTGCTTCAACGGCAATATGGAGACGCGGATCGAAAGGTTGCCCTTCGGTCTCAATCGCGCTAATGCCTTCATTGGCGAGCGCATCAAGCAGACGGCGGCGCACCATCATCAACCCCTCCAACCACGGTTTCAGGGTTGCTTCCAGTTCAGATTTATTGTTGCTATTGCCCAAGAGTAGGCGTTGCAACAGCGATTCTGCACTCTCTTGGCGTACCGCGTGATCGAGCATAACATGCCCGGCGCGGAGCGCCTCATCAAGGCCATCAACGCTTGGAAAGATCGCCCGTGCAACCTCGAGGCGCGCTTCAGCAACCATTTTGCGTTGCTGCTCATGCAACGCATCGAGATCGGTTGCGCGGCGTGTTTCAGCCGCTTGCAGCACCTGCAGCGCATCAGCCAACTGATCGGCTTGGCGCTCGGCAATCGCATTCGCTTTCAGTTGTTCTCGTCCGGCCCGCCCGATCTGCTTTTCAAGGGCCGCAATCGTTGCTTGCAGTGCATCCAACTTTTCGGACACTTCCAACGTAGCCTGATCGGACATAGTTACCATTCCATCTTCTTGTAGTGTTCACGCCAATCAGAGCGTTCTAGGTCGCTACTTGCGCGGAGTACCGCCAAAATATCATCGGTTTGCGGCACAAAACTGGGCTTCGGGGTACGCTTACGGCGTGCCGGTTCTGGCCAGAGTTGCAGCAGTTGCAGATCGGTTTCGACCTGCTTCGCGGGGTCACGCAGCAACTCATAGGCAGCACGGATGCGCTTAAACTCAACCGGATTGCGTTCCGGCGGATTGGCGCGCACGAGCGTAAAGTAGGCCCGCTTGATCTCATCAGCCGGAGCATCGCGGTTGACCCCCAGGATAGCATAGGGGTTTTCTTGCAACACCGTACTCATCAGTCAAACCCTTCCTAGAGCATATCTTTGAGCATCTTCTCAAGCTCTTTGAGATCAATCTCATCAAGATCATCAAGATCATCAAGATCGAACATGGTATCATCAAACCCGCCGGTAATAGGCATACTCAAATAGCGCACCAGTTCCGGCGTACCAATCATCGGGCGTATATCGCGCACCTGAGCTTGGATGTCGGCGCGGCCCTGTTTACGCGCCAACTGGCCTGCTTGTTGCAAGACCGCCTTCGCGTCTTGGGTGCGGTTGCACAAACTCAGGGCTATGCTCTTATTGAGCAGCAACGCGGGGTCGTTGGGGTGGTGCTCTAAGGCTTGTTCGGCGAAGTGGAGCGCATGTTCATACAAGGGCAGCAGCATGACCTCAATGACTTGTGTGTAGAGCGCGATATCGTGGTTACTCAACTCCAGCGCTTCTTGGATGAGGTTGTGTAGAAAGCGAACCTCAGGCGTATCAACGGGTGTGGGGGCCACGCCTGAGCGCAACAGCCGATCAGAGGGCGGCGGAATAATCTTAACCAGAATGCCTATGCTTATGTCGCGGATCTGCTGGGCACTAGGGTTGCAGATTTGGCGATAGCGCGGCCATAGCGCCTCTGCTTGCGCGATGTCCTTTATGATCAGCCATGTTTCAAGGGCAAGTTGCCACACCTGAACGCGTTTACTCTCAAGCTCAAGGGCGTGGTTGATCTTGGCTGCGACATCAACCGGGCGCTTGAGGAAGAAGAGCATACGCGCCTGTTGGATCGGATAGATGCCATTGGTCGGATCGTGCTGCTCCGCTTCGACAAAGGCGTTATGGGCCAGGTGGAGATTGCCATAACGAATATACTCATTGGCACAGTAGGCACACACTTCGCCAGCCTTACGCCGTGCGTCTGGGTTGTCGGCGTGGTGGTTGACCATCAGTTTCACGAGTCGTTGTGCTTCAGCCATTTGCCACGCATCGGACAGCATCATGGCATAGCGCACGGTCGCTTCGGGATGGTGAGGTTCGATCTGCAATGCCCGTTTCAGTTCCTTCTTGGCAGCAGCATCCTGTTTATTGTCGTAGAGGGCTGAAGCCAGATCCAAGCGCAGATCGATATCATCCGGTTCCGCTTTGATCATCTGGCGGAAGATATTAATAGCTTCTTCGGGGTTATCGGCATTGTGGTAGCATTTGATCAGCCGTTTACGCACCCAAGCCCAGCGTTTGTTCTCGAGCGTTTCATCGGTATCGTTGCGCTTACGTGGACGAAAACGCAGCAGGGCCCGCCAGTTTTCAGCAGCATCATTCCAATGCTCAAGCTGTTCGTAGGCAAGGGCCAGATTATGCAACAACGGGCGGGGCGAACCCAAGCTTTTGGCTTGG
Organism: Candidatus Viridilinea mediisalina; assembly: GCF_002532535.1. Lineage (GTDB taxonomy): Bacteria > Chloroflexota > Chloroflexia > Chloroflexales > Chloroflexaceae > Viridilinea > Viridilinea mediisalina. The sequence continues at coordinate 28,881 of NZ_NQWI01000008.1, read as the reverse complement.
CTATTGCCGACGATCTCGCGCGCTGCTTGCCAGTTTTGGATTGCCTGAGGCCATTCGCGTTGAGCGACATGCAGATGGGCCGCTCGGTCGAGCGCCAGTACCCGGAGTTCATCAAAGGCCGCACTACCCTTCAACGTTTGCCAACGTTTCGCCAATTCCGCTGCCTCTTGATATTTTTCGTTCTCCCAGAGCTCAAGCAGTTGCTCGTAGAGCAACCACGAGAGTTGGGCCTCAAGGCCGGGGGGCCGTGCGCCCGTATCGAAGAGTTGGGTCCAGTGCTTCTGGGCCGTGGCCAGATCACCCGCCGCCGCCGCAGCCAAGCCGCGGTAGTGGCGGCGGATGCGGTGCAACGCCGCACTCGGCAGACTACGGTCATCAGCCAGGCTCTTGGTTGCCGCCGGATCGCCCGCCGCAAGCTGAAATAAGCCCTGCCACAACATACCCAAGGGGCTCGTATCGTGCGCGAATGGCTGCTTGTGCAGGAGCGCATGGGCCGGAGCGAGCCACTTTTCAATTGCGGGCGACAGATAGGGCAGTTGGCTTACCTCCGTCTGTGGGTTTTGCTCAAGCTTCAGCAAGACCAACAGCCGCGCCGCTGCTTCATGGTTGGGGTCTTGGGCTAAGACTTCACGATAATACGCCTCGGCTGCCGCATAATCGCCATCATGGTGTAGCAAGCGCCCCAAGTGAAACGTATAGCTGAGATCGTTGGGCACCAACTCCAAGGCTCGGCGCAGATCGGCCACAGCATCAATCTTGCTCGGGCTTAAGGTGCGCCGCAAGAGCGTCTCGGCAATCAGGGGGCCTACGCTCGGATCGTGCTCATACTGCAACTCCAAGATGCGTAACGCCTCGTTAAAATTGCCCGACTGAAAGGCGCACATCGCTCGCTCACGTTGGTTCACTGGCTGGGGCGAGCGTTGCTTCGATTGTTTGGCTTTATTCTTTTTTGCTTTAGCCATGCAAATCCTTATAGTTGGTCATTGCGGGTTGGGCGCAGCCAGTGTCATGCACACGTAGCATAGGGCTACCGCTATCGGAACGCGCAAACTCATAATTCCTATTATTTTACCGCATCTATGGGTTTTGTGGTATGATCCCTTGCGGATGGTTTGAGAACGTATGCTTACCCTTGTAAGGTTGACGCGATGAGTAGCCCAAAGACGCTCTTTGAGAAGGTGTGGGACGCCCATGTGGTGCGCCCCGAAAGCTCGGATACTCCGGCAGTACTCTATATTGATCTGCATCTGATCCACGAGGTGACATCACCCCAAGCCTTTAGTGAACTGCGCCAGCGTGGTTTGAAGGTGCGCCGCCCTGATCGCACCTTAGGCACGATGGATCATAGTACCCCAACAACTCCCCGGAATGCCTTGGGGATCATTCCGGTGATTGACCCCCAGGCGATTAATCAGCTTGATCAGTTGCGTAAGAATTGTGCTGAGTTTGGGATTACCCTCTTTGAATTGGGGAGTTTGAACCAAGGGATTGTCCATGTGATTGGGCCGGAACAGGGCTTGACCCAGCCCGGTATGACGATTGTCTGTGGCGATAGCCATACGAGTACCCATGGGGCCTTTGGGGCGCTGGCCTTTGGGATTGGTACTTCCGAGGTGGGCCATGTGCTGGCAACCCAGTGCCTGTTGCAGTATCAACCGAAGACCTGCGCGGTGCGCGTGGAGGGCCAGTTGCAGGCGGGTGTAGGGGCGAAGGACATCATTTTGGCCCTGATTGCGAAGTATGGCGTAGGTGGCGGTACGGGCCATGTCTTTGAGTATATGGGCTCGGCCATTCGGGCGCTCTCGATGGAGGAGCGTATGACCATCTGCAATATGAGTATTGAAGGTGGGGCGCGTGCTGGCATGGTGGCACCCGATGAGACCACGTTTGCCTATGTGGCCGGACGGCCCTATGCGCCGCAGGGTGCCGCCTTTGATGCAGCCGTGGCGCGCTGGCGTCGTTTGCCAAGCGATGAGGGCGCACAGTTTGATCGAGAGATGACGCTTGATGCCAACCATTTGGCCCCAATGATTACCTACGGCACCAATCCAGCCATGGGTATCCCGATTGATGCACCAGTGCCCACCCTGGCCGACATGCCCGATGCGCCCAGCCGTCAAGCTCTTGATGCGGCCTTGGCCTATATGGGCTTTGAACCCGGGCGGCCACTCTTGGGCCATCCGATTGACGTGGTCTTTTTGGGTTCGTGTACCAACTCGCGGATCAGTGATCTGCGTACCGCTGCGGCGCTTATGAAGGATCGCAAAGTAGCCGCAGGAGTACGGGTTCTGGTGGTCCCCGGGAGCCAGCGCGTCAAGCGCCAAGCCGAAGAGGAGGGCCTTGATGCCATTTTCACGGCAGCAGGGGCCGAGTGGCGCGAAGCGGGGTGTAGCGCCTGCTTGGGCATGAATGATGATAAAGTGCCCCCTGGAAAATATGCGATCAGTAGCTCCAACCGCAACTTCGTCGGGCGTCAAGGCCCTGGGGCGCGCACCCTCCTGGCCAGTCCGCTCACCGCTGCCGCTGCCGCCGTTACCGGCTGTGTTACCGATCCGCGCACGATGATAAAGTAGAAAACGCTATGGAACCAATCACAACCATCAATGGCAAAGCGGTCGCTTTGCCCATCGAAAACATTGATACCGACCAGGTCATTCCTGCAAGCTACCTCAAGGTTACCGATAAGGCTGGTTTGGCTGAGGGGCTCTTTCAGGCGTGGCGCTATTTGCCCGACGGCTCGCTCAATCCCGATTTTGCGCTCAACCGACCTGAAGCGTTGGGCGCAACCATTCTGGTAGCAGGGCGCAATTTTGGCTGTGGTAGTTCGCGTGAGCATGCGCCGTGGGCTTTGCAGGGCTACGGCTTTCGCGCTGTGGTTGCACCAGCTTTTGCCGACATCTTTCGCAACAATGCGCTCAAAATTGGGCTGCTGCCGGTGACGATTGATGAAGAGAGCTACCACGAGTTGTTGAGCCATATTGAAGAAGACCCTGCTACCATGATAGAGATTGATCTGCCCAATCAGCGCTTGATCATGCCGGGTGGACGGGCCGTACCCTTTCCCATCGATGGTTTTGCCCGCCACTGTCTTGTCCATGGCGTTGATCAACTCGGCTTCTTGCAGCAGCAGGAGGATGCAATTGCCGCCTTTGAATCACAGCATGCGGTTGCCGTGAATACGTTGCAGCCAAACTAATCCCAAATACACTTGAAGCGTTCGCATTATCAAGAACGCGAAACCGCATTGGGAAACCATGTTCGGCAATCTACAATCTACAATCTACAATCTGAAATGGTATAAGAGGCACCACCATGAACACTCACCACCACAATGGCATTGTCTGGTTCGAGGGGCTTGGCTTCGACATTGGTGCCCGTGTGGCGCTGATGGGTGCGGAGGCGCAGGCAGAGGCGGGCGCGCGGGCGGGCAGTGTGGTTGGCTTTGATGCCAGTGGCCCGCGTGAGGGTGAAGATTTCATTCGGGTACTCGTGCAACCCGATGGGCCTGATGCCAAGATTGTAGCCCTGCCGCCCGCCGCATTGCGCCCTGAAGAGGGTTCCGAGCTTGCTGGCTTGGCGCGGGCTATCTTGGCTGGTCTGGAACAATCGCTTACTCCTAACGGCTTTGCGGCCCTGCTTGCCTGGCTGGCCGGGCCGGAGGGCCAAGCACTTGCCGCCGATCCGAGCATCCGCCGTCAGCGTGTGCAGGTTGGGGGCTTACGTCTACCCGGCTTGACCCTGCCAGAATTGGTGGCCCTGGCCCAAGCGCGGCAGGCCCCATGAGCGTAGTAGAGCCGCCCCAGCGGGGCGGATCTACCGGCTCCGGCTGGCATGAGGCATCAAGATACCTTGGATGTCTCCAGATTGTAATATGTTCGGCAATCTACAATCTACAATCTACAATCTACAATGGTATAAGGAGTCCCCATCATGCTTGAGCTTCCCGCTGGCCCGCTCGTGAGTAGCGCATGGCTGGCTGAGCATCTCGATCATCCTCGGTTGCGCATCGTAGATATGCGCGGCACGGTGCTGCCTCCAACCGCGCCCAAACCGCACTATGCCGCCCGCCACGACGATTATGCTGCCAGCCACATTCCTGGCGCGGTCTATCTCGATTGGACAAGCGATCTGGTTGATCTTGACGATCCCGTACTCGTGCAGGTCGCTCCGCCCACCAAGATCGCCCAGGTCTTGGGCAACTTAGGCATTGGCGATGACACGGTCGTCGTTGCCTACGATGATTGGTTCTCGATGTTTGCCGGGCGGCTGCTCTGGGTGCTGCGCTACTACGGCTTCGAGCACGCCCGCATTCTCAATGGTGGTCTCGTCAAATGGCAGGCCGAAGGCCGCCCCATGAGCAGTGAGCTGCCCAACTACCCCCCGGCCACCTTCACGCCCCGCCCCCAGCCGCACATGCGCAAGAGTGCCGACCAAATCTTGGCTGCCCTTGGGAGCGATCTGGTGCTGATTGATGCGCGCAACGCCAAAGAGTTCCACGGCGAAGAGTCGCGTGCCGCTCGTGGTGGGCATATCCCCGGCGCATACAACGTCTTTTACCAAAGCCTACTCAGCGCCGAAGATCACACCTACGCCAGCCCCGCCGAGCTACAGGCCCGCTTCACCGCAGCCGGAGTACCCCTCAACAACCTCAGCGAGCGCGAAGTGGTCACCTACTGCAACGGCGGCGTCTCAGCCACCCCAGTCGCCATCGCGCTAGAACTCGCCACCGGCCAACGCGCCGCCCTCTACGACGGCTCATGGAATGAGTGGGGCAATGATCCAAGGAAGCCCTTGGAGCAATAGGGGAGGCGGGAATTGTTACGTAATTCATGGCAAACACATGCATCCCGTCGCATGCCAACGGCACCATCATGGCAGCGCATCGGGAGGGCGTAACACCGACATGAGGGCGTAGCAGCGGCCTATGTTTCTCGACGCAACGCGATCCCTGGGGGGCCGCTGCTACGCCCCTACCGGGTTCTTGGGCGGTTACGCAATGGCCATCTCATCCTTCCCGCCATGCGTTTAAGGGCGAAAAGAAAACGTATTCATTGCCGCAAAAAAGCGCAAAAGAACACACAAAAACCGCGATGCCTTCGCCCCTCTCCCACAACGTGGGAGAGGCGGTGCCCTGCCCTTCGACAAGCTCAGGGGCCGCTTGCCGAAGGGGGTAGGGGGTGAGGGCCATCCTGGGCATCCCAAAGCCCTATCGGTCGCTACCGAAGCAAACGTTCTGTCTGCCCTTAAAACCTGGCAGGTGGGGCGCGTGCCGCCACCATGAGGACGTCAACGATCCCACCGCGCCGCACCTGCGAGGTCTCATGGGCCGTTGGCACCTCAGAAACTGTCTGAAAAGCTCGTGGGCATGCGTTGCAGTGCCGGCTTTAGCCGGCTGAAGCCGGCACTCCAACGCCAGTCGTATAGATTTGTTAGCGCGAAAAAGCCTTGGGCTTGATGGGGGCGGCGCGGGGGCTTCGACAGGCTCAGCCACCGCGCCGCTGGCTGAGCCTGTCGAAGCCAAGCGGCGCGGCCCAGAGCTTTTTCGCACTAACATAGATTTTTCAGACAGCCTCTCAGACCTGCCAGGTGTGCGCCGTTGGGTCTGTGGGGCTACGCATGGTGGCTGCACGGCGCCCACCTAGCAGGTCGTTTGTCCGCGTTCCATAAGCAAATCCTGATACTCCACCAACGCCACATCATTCACATGAAGATCACCACCTGCTATAATAGCCCCACAATATTCACCCCAGCCAAAGGAGACCCACATGACCCATCGCTGCTTCTATCCACTCGCCATCGTAGCGCTCTTCGCGCTACTCGTTGTTGGCGCCATGCCCACCCCAGCCACGACGGCCACGGATGCGCCAGCGCCAATGGTAGCCCGAGCGGCAGATACGCCGGTGGGGGGTGTTTTGCCCGTGGTTGAAGCTAGGGGCAACACCACCTGTGTGATCAACGCAGCGGGGCAGTTGTACTGCTGGGGGGGCAATAGTACACTACCTGCCGACCTCGGTACGGTCAGCCATGCCAGCGTCGGTGGGAGTCACACCTGTGCGATCACGGCAGGTGGGGCGCTGCACTGCTGGGGCAACAACTGGCAAGGCCAGACGGACGTGCCTAGCGACCTCGGCGCAGTGAAGCAGGTCAGCGCCGGTGAGAGTTACACCTGTGCGATCACGGCGGGCGGGGCGCTGCACTGCTGGGGCTCCAACCAGTATGGCCCGAGGGACGTGCCTAGCGATCTCGGCACAGTCAGCCAGGTCAGCGCCGGTGACTATCACACCTGTGCTATCACTGAGGGCGGGGCGCTGCGCTGCTGGGGACGTAATACGGATTGGCAAGGCAACGTTACTGGCCAGACGGACGTGCCTAGCGGTCTCGGCACGGTCAGCTAGGTCAGTGCCGGTTGGGCTCACACCTGTGCGCTCACGGCGGGCGGGGCGTTGCACTGCTGGGGCAACAACACGGATCGGCAAGGCAACATTACTGGCCAGACGGACGTGCCGGAAGACCTCGGCCCCGTCAGCCAGGTCAGCGCCGGTGGCGATCACACCTGTGCGCTCACGGCGGGCGGGGTGCTGCACTGCTGGGGCGACAATAGGTCTGGCCAGACGGAGGTGCCTGGCGATCTCGGCACCGTCAGCCAGGTCAGCGCTGGTGGGGTTCACACCTGTGCAATCACGGCGGGCGGGGCGTTGCGCTGCTGGGGCGACAACAGTTCTGGCCAAGCCACCATCCCGCGCAACCCACTCACCATCCAGACGGCCACGATCCACGGGCGTGTCACTGATGCGGCGGGCGCGGGAATCGCCGGGGTGACGCTGGCGGCCCGTGGCCAAACCACTACCACCGATGCGACGGGTAGCTATACGCTCACCAATGTGCCCCAGGGTGCGGTGACGCTGGTGGCCCTGCCGGTGCAGCGTTTTGCGCCGCCGCAGCATGCCTTTGTGCTGACGAGCGATGTGCAGGGTAAGGATTTTGTGCTGGCGAGTGAGTTGGGTGCGCTGGCGGGTCAGGTGCGTGACGAGACGGGCGCGGCGCTACGCGGGGTGCGCGTGGTAGCGCAGTTGCGTCTGGCGGGTGATGAGGAGCGCTGGCTGACGATGGCCTCTGCGCTGAGTGATGCCGAGGGGCGCTACAGTTTTTCCCGTCTGCCGGTGGGTAGCTACCGGGTGAGCTTCTTCGATCCGGCTACTCACCGTAGCCAGTTCTACAACCGCCGCGCTAGTGCGGCCCAAGCCGACCTCGTGGCGGTGGCGAAGGATGCGACGACCAACAATATTGATGCGCTCTTCCAGCGCCCGTTGGCCTCCCGTGCGCTGATCACTGGCAATGGTGCCTCGGTGAGTACCAATCCCTCCACTGGCCAAGTGGCGGTGGGGATGGCCAATCCGCAGCGCCGCGATCTGCAGGTGGAACTGCCGCTCAGTTGCGCCGATGGCACAACGCCGATGACGGCGACGGTCACCTTGGGGAGCGCCAGTTTCCCGATGAGCGAAGCGCCCACCGGCAGTGGCATCTTCAGCACGACGATTCCCGCCGCGCAGGTGGCGACGGGCGCGTTGGCGCTGAGCTACCGTTGCGCCGCTGAGTCCCTGAGTGAGCTGTTGGGCCGCGTGGTGCTCTACGATCCGAGCGGCTTTGTGCGCGATGCGACCACCAACCAGCCGATTGCGGGTGCCGTGGTGCAACTCTTCCAGGTGCCGAGCTATGCGCCCAAGAGCGGGCCGCTCGATACGGCGCCGCTCACCTGTGAGACGCCGGATACGCTGGGCAATCGTACATGGGACGATCTCCCTCCCGCTGATGAGGCGCTTGGTGTGGTCGCCATGCCCGATCCCAACCTGATCGATCCGCAGGTCAACCCGCAGATCACTGGCGCGGATGGCTACTACGGCTGGGACGTGGCCCTGGGCTGCTGGTATGTCACCGTGGAGGCGCCCGGCTACGAGCGGCGCGTCAGCGCTATGGCTGGTGTGCCACCGGAGGTGCTTGATCTGCACATGCACCTTACCCCAATTGCGGGCGCGACGATCCCGACGCTCAACTTCAGCCAGGCGGACTACGCCGTAGCCCACGGTAGCAGCAGCGTCACGGTGGAGGTGCAACTCAGCGCAGCCACGAGCGGCCCGGTGACGGTGCAGTACCGCAGCAGCGGCGCAGACGGCGTAGCCGCCCTGGGAAACCTCAGCTTCGCGGCGGGCGAGACGCGCCAACAGATCAGCATCCCGCTCAACACCAGCCAACTCGCCAGCGCCGAGATCAGCTTCACCCTCAGCCTGAGCAATCCCGTAGGGGCACGTTTGGGTGAACAGGCCAGCAGCACGATCACGCTTGCGGCCTCGAACTACCGCATCAGCGGGCGCATCACCACCAACGCGGGCAATGGCCTCGCCGGGGTCAGCGTCACGGACGGGACACGCACGGCAACAAGTGGCGCCGATGGCAGCTACACCCTTGAGGGCGTCCCAACGGGCAGCTACACGCTCACCCCGACGCTGGACGGGTACCACTTTAGCCCGGCGAGCCGCAGCGTCAGCGTGACGGGCAACCTGAGTGACCAAGACTTCCGTGGGACAAGCGTAAGCGAACCGGCGAGGGTCTTCTTGCCATTGGTACAGCGTTAGCGTTGGGGCTACGCCTTTTTGTGCTGGGTTGGCGGCTACGCTGCCAACCCGGTACAATAAAGGGGGGTCGGGGGCGGCTTTGCCGCCCCCGAAGAAATTTCATTGGTTCGTGTTGGCGGCGCAGCCGCCAACACGAACCAATGAAAAGGAGTAGACCAGATGCTCAACTTACCCTACGGGATCAGCGACTTCTACAAAATTCGCACCGAAGGCTATCACTACATTGACCGCACATCCTGCATTCCGCTAGTCGAAGCGGCTGGGATGCACCTGGTCTTCCTGCGCCCACGGCGCTTCGGCAAGAGCCTCTGGCTCTCGACGCTCGAAAACTACTACGATGTGGCCAAAGCGCCAGCCTTTGAGCAGTTGTTTGGCGATCTGGCGATTGGTCACAATCCGACGCCACGCCGCAACAACTACTTCATTCTACGCTGGGACTTCTCGCTGGTCAGTCCGCAAGGTGAGGTTGAGCAGATTAGCCAAGCGCTGCATGCTCATATGAATGGGGCCATTGAGCTGTTCAGTGTGCGCTACCAAGCCTGGCTGAACCACCCGATTACCTTGCATCCCACCGATGCGCTCCGTTCGTTGCAGTCACTCCTGGCTGCGGTCGCAGACACCCCACAGCGCCTCTATCTGCTGATTGACGAGTATGACAACGGCACTCGATGAGGCCAACCCGCTGGTGATTGATACGCTGGCGCAGAGCTTTGGTGTGGCCGATGTGCTCGATCAGGCCAAAGACGCGACCTTCATGGTCTCGCTGCTCTACTACTTCGGCGTGCTGACCCTCGATGGCTATACCGAGATGGTGCAGTTGCGCTTTCGTGTGCCCAACTTGGTGATACGCAGCCTCTACGCCGAACAGTTACGCACACGGGTCTTGCCGGCCCACGAGCAGCAGACGGCCAGTGCAGCGGCCCAGGCACTCTTCCACCGGGGCGAACTCCAGCCCTTGTGTGAGTTTATCGAAACGACCTACTTCCGCGCACTCGACAACCGCGACTACCGCTGGGCCAACGAACTCACCGTCAAGATGGCCTTCCTAACCCTCCTCTTCAACGACCGGCTCTATGTGGTCGATTCCGAACCGGCCCTTGAGCGCAGTTACGCCGATCTGACCCTGCTGGTACGCCCGGATCTGCGTAGCTCCGCGCTGCAAGACGCCCTGCTAGAGTTCAAATACCTGCCCTTGAGCGAGTTGCGCCTGAGCAGTGAAGCGGCAAAAACCACGCCCCGCGAGGAGTTGGCGGCTCTACCGTTGGTACAGACCCGCCTAGCCGAGGCAACCCAGAAAGCCGAAGCGTACTGCGCCATCCTGCAGAACGTCTATGGGGCCAGCCTGCGCCTACACACCTACGCGATTGTTGCGCTCGGATTTGATCGGCTTGTGTGGGTGAAGTTGTGAGTGGGTAGAATATTTGACGTGAAGCCAAAAATAAGGCTTGGGGAAGCCCTAGATGGCCCTCACCCCCGTCCCCTCTCCCGCCACGCGGGAGAGGGGCGAAGGCAACGCGGTTCATTGCGTGCCTCAGAGTCTGTCTGAAAGGTCTATGGCTTGGCGTTGGAGTGCCGGCTTTAGCCGGCTAAAGCCGGCACTCCAGCGTGTGCCACGTGGTATGGTGATTGCCATGCCACAAACCTCTCTGTGTTCTCTGTGTCTCTGTGGTGAAATTCTCTGTCTCTCTCCAAAAAGCTCGTCTTACCCCCCCCAACATCTCAGTATGCAGATCGCGGATGCGATCACGCGCCGCCTGCGCTACCTTTGTCAGCATCAGGTAGCCAAAGTGGGGGTCTTGATCGAACGACTCGCGCAGATCACGGCAATCCAAGGCCACCAAGCGGCACGCACTATCCGTCCGGGCCCCCGAGGTGGCCACATAAGGCGGCACCAGCGCCGACCAAGCAACCACGGCGCCTGCACTGACCATGCTTACGACCGCTTCGCGCATGGGCGTATCGGGTAATTGTACCGCTGAACGGTTGCCTACCTCCGGTAGCTCCATCGTAATCGCAACCCGCCCATCAACTACCAGATAGAGGCTGTGCAGCGCCTCGCCCTCACGAAAGAGCGTATTCCCGCCCTCAAGTACCACCTCATCCGCTGCCTTGGCCAAGGACGCCAGTTGCTCGGCATTCAACCCGCCAAAAAAGGCATAGCGGCGGAGCAATTCGGGTGAAACCATAGCTTTACTCCAATTCAGCCAACACCGCCGCCACCGCCTGCGGTACCGCCGCAGCTACGGCGGGCGACGGATCACTACTTACTTCAAGAATAGATTGTACCGTAATTGCATAGATAATGATCTCTTCAGGCACGGGCAACGCCAATTGTCGCCCCAACGCCAACGCTATGCCCAAACTGGTATCATGAGGCGACACACTCCGCTCGGTTGTCTGTGGCAGCGCAAGATCATCGAGCCCCAAACGCAACAAGAGCCCCGGCGCTTCATGGGTGCGCCAGAGGGCATCAATCAGAATCACCCGCTCATAGCCCAACATGCGCTCCATCAGCGCCAAGCCACCCAAACTCGCCGTCTCGACCGTCACGTCCGTGCGCGGCCCTTGCTGCTCCAAGAGCGCCTGAATCTCATCAGCCACTAAGATGCCCACCGCATCGTCGCTGAGAATGGGGTTGCCTAAGCCTAAGATGAGCGTGTGCATAGTGTCTCTTTTTGGTATTGTGTGGGGGTTCGGGGGCGGCTTCGCCGCCCCCGAAGAACTTTGTTAGCGCGAAGAAGCCTTGGGCTCGTAGGGATGTGTCGCGTTGGCTGAGCCTGTCGAAGCCACCGCGAGGTTGGCTTCGACAGGCTGGCTTCGACAGGCTCAGCCAGCGGCGCGTTGGCTGAGCCTGTCGAAGCCACCGCGAGGTTGGCTTCGACAGGCTCAGCCAACGTCGTGGCCCAGAACTTTTTCGTGCTAACAAGCTTCTTTAGGGCGTAGCCCCAAAGAAGCTTTAACAATACTGACTCAATGTCTGCAACTCCTCCCCTGCCGCATCGCGGATGACCACCTCTAGGGGCATTTGCCCTGGCAGCGCATGGGTCGCGCAGCCGAAGCAGGGATCGTAAGCGCGGAAACCCATCTCGATGCGATTTAAGAGCCCTTCGGTCACGACGGTGCCTTTGCTGATCAGGCTCTGGGCGGCCTTCTTCACCGACATGGCAATTGGTGCGTAGTTGTTGGTGGTGCCGACAATCAGGTTTACCCGCGTCAGGATGCCATTTTCGTCCGTCCAGTAGTGGTGCGTAAGCGTGCCCCGTGGTGCTTCTACACTTGCTGCGCCCTCACGCGGCAGGTTGCTCACCGGCGTGCGCACATGGGGGCTTGTAATCTCTGGGTCGGTGGCCAACTCAAGCATGCGTTCTGCCGCATAGAGCAACTCGATCAGGCGTGCCCAGTGGGTGGCTAGGCGGTAATGCACCGGCTTGTAGCGCCCATTGGCCCCCTTCGTACTCAGGGTTGTGTAGAACTGCTCGAAAAACTCCTGCGCCCGTGGCGTGGCCATGCCGTCAGCGGCGTTCAGGCGCGATAGGGGCGTTGCCACATAGACGCCACTCTGCTTGCCGTCTACAAAGCCGTTCCAGCCCACCCCCTTGAGATAAGGGAACTTGAGGTAGGTCCACGGCTCGCTCCGCTCGGCAATGTGCTTGGCGTAATCGCGCGGGTGGTACTTGACAAACTCGTTGCCCTCTGGGTCAACCACGCGAATCATGCCATCGTAGAAGTTGACATAATTATTAGCGTCCACCGTGCCCATCGAGTAGGTGTTATGGGTAAAGGTATCGGCCAGAATGAGCTCGCGGTAGGCTGGATTGCCCAGCACAACATCCTCAAAGAGCTTGAGGCTAAAGAGCGCAAACTCCACATTCTTACGCGCTACCTCTTCCACATGAGCGCGATCCTCCGGGGCCAATGGCTTACTCCAACCGCCGGGCAAGCCGGCTACAGGATGCACGCCCCGGCCCCCAATTAGCTTAATGATCTCATGGTTGCGGATGCGCGCATCAATCACTGCACGCCCAATCTCTAGGCCAACTTTCCGCACCACCCCCAGAATATTGCGCTCGGCAGGGGGCGCATCAGGGCCAAGCACAAAATCGGGCCCAGCCAAAGCGTAGAAGTGGGTCGTATGGTCGGTGACATAGAACGAGGAGTAGAAGAGTTCGCGCAGCTTCTTTGCCGCCGCCGGCGGCTCAACATTGAAGAGCGCATCCAAGGTCTTGGTGGCCGCCATGTGGTGCGCCTCGGGGCAGACCCCGCAGATGCGCGAGGTAATGCGCGGCATCTCCTCCGCTGGACGCCCCACACAAAACTGCTCAAACCCGCGTAGCTCCGGCACGATGAAGTAGGCATTCGCCACATCGCCCTCATCGTTCAAAAAGATCTCAATCCGTCCGTGGCCCTCCAAGCGGGTCACCGGATCAATGGTGATGCGTTGCATTGGCTTTTTCTCACTTTTGTTCTTGTGGGAGAACCATGTTCTCCCACACCCGCTTCGCGGAAGAACCGACATTCAGGAACTTTGCGCCTTTGCGCCTTTGCGTCAAGAATCATCCGTCAACGGTCTTTGCGCGCCCCATAATCGAATGGGCCATGCTGAAGCGATAGAAGGTGCCCACGGGATCAGCGAGGGTGGCCATGGCCTCTTCAATCGCTGCGGCCTGGGCCGCCTCCTCCATGCCGGGCGGCCCAGCCGAGACCACTGAGGCTATCGCGGAGAGCATGCGTGCTCCTTGATCCTGGCCGGCCAGTGGGCCGTAGCAGCCTTCGCAGCGCATGCCCACTTGCGGGCAGAGCGCCCCACAGCCGCCGCGTGTGGCGGGGCCCATACAGACCAAGCCCTGTTCCAAGAGGCAGAGTCCTGGTTCGGGGCTGATCTCGTAGGGCCGGTAGAAGCGCGTGATCTGCTTGACATCCTTGGTCAGTGGGCACTCTTCGCACAGCGCCACATCGGCGGCACCGAGGATGGTTCCGCCCGGCGCAGGGAGCTGTGCTCCACTCAGGATGGCCGTTAAGACCGCCGAGATCTGGTGCGCTTCGGGCGGGCACCCCGGAATGATGTAGTCCACTGGCACCACCTGATCGAGCGCCCGCACCGTCTCGTACATCACCGGAATCCGCAACTCGCCTTCAGGCACTTGGCTCACCACCTGGGGTTGCTGGTAGCGCGTCGTATCATTCGAGATGCAGTCGTCATAGACGGCGTTGAAGGTCGCTTGGTTTGTGGTCAAATTGGCCAAACCGGGCACACAGCCCTCATAGGCGCACGAACCAAAGGCGACCAACGTCTTCGATTTGCGCCGCAACAGGTGCGCCAACTCCTCATTCTCGGAGTTGCGAATGCCCCCGTTAAAGAGGCAGAGATCAATATAGTCATCGGGATAGTTTTCAACATCGTGGTACTTAAAATCAGCCACACAGGGCCAAAAGACCACATCAAAGGCGGCATCTACAGCAAGAATCTGCTCACCAATATTGAGCAGCGAAATCTCACAGCCGCCGCACGACGCGGCCCAGTACATTGCAAAGGTGGGTTTTGCCATTGGGTTACCTCCAATTTAGGGGATGCGGGATGCGTTCAGGTAGAGAGTCATGGAGGATTTCACCACAGAGGCACAGAGGACACAGAGATACGAGCTAGGCGCAATCACGCTTGCTTGCGCTCACTATCCCAAAACCTCTGTGCTCTCGGTGCCTCTGTGGTAAACATCTCTGTAGCTCTGCTTGTTGATCTTGTTAGGCTGCTCGCTCCAAAAACTCTATTCCTAGCGCCCCACCGCCTCCTCCATCATCGCCTCCTGCGCCAACACCCTACGCTTCCAGGCCAAAGGCCCCAGCGCCCGCAGCTCCTCCGTGATGCGATCCACCGCACTGGCGAGATGCTTACCCTCGGAGGCCGAGGCCCAGACCAACTGCACCCGCTCGCGTTCGATCCCAAGCTGCCCCAGCATCATGCGGAGCAGCGTAAAGCGGCGCAGCGCCTTGAGATTGCCCTCAACATAGTGACATTCACCCGGATGGCACCCGGCAATCATCACCCCATCGGCCCCCTCGCGCAGCGCCTTCAAGACAAACTCCGGCTCAATGCGCGCCGTACACATCACGCGAATCGGGCGCAACGTGGGTGCATACTGAATCCGCGCCGTCCCCGCCAAATCCGCCGCCCGGTAGGAACACCAGTTGCACAAGAAGCCTACGATTACGGGCTTGAAATCTGTTTGCATGGCAATATCCTTGATGACACCAAATACGTTGTTAGTGCGAAAAAGCTCTGGGCCGCGCCGCTTGGCTTCGACAGGCTCAGCCAGCGGCGTGGTGGTGCGTTGGCTGAGCTTGTCGAAGCCCCGCAGCGGCGTGGTGGTGCGTTAGCTGAGCTTGTCGAAGCCCCGCAGCGGCGTGGTGGTGCGTTGGTTGAGCTTGTCGAAGCCCCGCAGCGGCGTGGTGGTGCGTTGGCTGAGCTTGTCGAAGCCGCAGCGGCGACACCCCCTGGATGCCGACTAACGTCGGCACTACGACGGTAAAACTGACTACATCCGCTCCAACCAGACCACCTCACGCGCATCCTCGCTCTGATCCCAGAGGATGCCCTCAATCTGGGCCATCATCTGGTCGCGGGTGAAGTGCGCCCCGTTGATCGCGGCGCTCGGACAGGCAGCAACACATGCGCCGCAGCCTTGGCAGAGTGCCGTAATCACTTCGGAGATCTTGCTCTCCTCGTGGAAGACGATGGCGTTATAGGGGCACATGGTGTTACAGATGCGGCAACCGGAACATGCCGCGCCGTTGATCGAAGCCCGTACCGGCTCCATCTTCACACTGCGCTGATTGATCAGACTCGCCACCCGTGCCGCCGCCGCCGAACCCTGGGCTACCGCTTCAGGGATGGCCTTCGGCCCTTGGCACGCTCCGGCAATCATGATCCCCTCGGTCATCGTTACCACCGGATCGAGCTTCGCGTGGCGCTCGGTAAACCAACCCTCAAAGTCACAACCGAGCCCAAAGGTATTCGCCACCTGACGGGCATCGTGGCGCGCCTCCATGCCCGCCATGAGGATCACCATGTCCACCGGGATGCGTCGCTGCTTGCCAATCAGCGTATCCTCCACCTGGATAATCAACTGACCCTCTTCGCCCGGCCCGCGCGCCGCGTCGGTCACCTCAGCCACGCGTCCACGAATCAGATGTGTGCCCTCCTCTAGCACGCGGTGGTAAAACTCCTCATAGTGCTTGCCAGCAGCCCGCACATCAATGTAGAAGTTGTAGACCTCCGCGCCCGGTACGCGCTCATGCACCAGGTGGGCAAACTTGAGTGCCACCATACAACAGGCCCGCGAACAATACTCGTTGTAGTTCTTGTCGCGTGAGCCAACACAATGCACAATCCCAATCCGTTTAGGCGCCGTTACGCCGTCACGCATCACCACCTGGCCCGCCGTAGGGCCAGAGGCATTGACCATGCGCTCAAACTCCATGCTGGTAAAGACATTGGCCAAGCGCCCGTAGCCATACTGCGAGACGCGCCGCGCATCAAACTGCTCATAGCCGGTCGCCAGGATAATATTGCCCACCTCAAGTTGTACCCACGCATCCTTTTGGTCAAAGGCAATCGCCTCGGTCGGGCAGACCACCTCGCAGGCGCGGCATTTCCCGCGTTGGAAATAGGTACAGTTGTCGGTATCAATCACCGGGTACTTGGGCACCGCCTGGGGGAAGTTGCGGTAGACCGCATTGCGGTAGCCGAGGCCCACTTCAAAATTCTGATCCACAATACTCACCGGACACTTCTCGATACAGGCTGCACAGCCGGTACACAGATCCGGATCAATGAAACGGGCCTTCTTGCGTACCCGCACATTGAAGTTGCCCACATAGCCATGCACCGCCTCCACCTCGCTCCAGGTCATGAGCGTAATATTGGGGTGATGCTCCACATCCACCATCTTGGGCGTCAAAATACAGGCTGCACAATCGAGCGTCGGGAAGGTCTTATCAAGGCGCGCCATATGGCCACCAATGGAGGAGTCGCGTTCCACCAAAAAGACATGGTGGCCCGCATTGGCCAACTCCAAGGCAGCGGTCAGCCCGGCGATACCGCCTCCAACCACGAGCGTATTGGGATTAATATCTACAAAGAGCGGCTCTAGGGGGCGCTGATGCACCGTGCGCTCAATCGCACCCTTGACCTGGGCCAATGCCTTGCGCGTCGCCGCCTCACGATCATCGGTCGCCCACGAACCCAACTCGCGGATATTGGCCATCTCGAAGAGGTAGGGGTTCAAACCGGCCCGCTGACAGGTCGTGCGGAAGGTCTTCTCGTGCATATGGGGCGAACATGCCGCCACCACCACGCGAGTCAAACCCAACTCCTTAATATCCTCCTCCACCATACCCTGGCCCAAATTGGAACACATAAACTTATAGTCACGCGCAACCGCCACATGCTCCTGGCCAGCGGCCCATTCCGCCACCTGCTCGACCGCGATGGTACGGGCAATATTGTGGCCACAGTGGCACACATAGACCCCCACGCGCTCACCTTGTTGCTCGCTGTTACTCATCGCTGCTCCTCCTGGGGCATCTGAGGCATCGGCAGACTCTTGTCGTTGCGGCGGCGCCGTTTGGTCGGCACCGGCTCGGCTTCAGGCGGCGGGGCCACGCCCAACTTTGCCAAGGCTGGACGGGCATTGATCAACTCCTTCCCAATCCCCACCGCCTCCGGCGTAAGCCCAAAGGCCAAACCCATCAACTGGGTAAAGAAGAGGACGGGAATCTGATAGTTGGTACCAAAGCGCTCATTGACCGCCTCTTGGAAGGCGTCGAGGTTGAGTTGGCACATCGGGCAGAGGGTGACAATCATGTCGGCCTCATAATCGGCGGCATTCTTCAGCAAGCGCCGGATGAGATCAAGGGCAACATCGGCACTAATCTGGGTCATATGGCCACCGCAGCAATGGGCCTTGAGTGGGAAATCAACCACCTTTGCGCCGAGGGCACGCAGTAACTTATCGAGCGAGGTGGGATACTCACCATCATCAAAGCGCCCCTCAAAGCCGGGGCGCACCACCAGGCAGCCATAGTAGGGTGCCAGGCGCAACGCGCCCAACGTACGCGTCACCTGGGCGGCAATGCGCTCATAGCCAACATCATTGACCATCACATCCAGCAGGTGGCGCACGCGCAGACTACCCGCCTGATAGCTCAAACCGCCCGCTTCGAGCGCACTATTGACCTTAATTGTCAACGCTTCATCTTCACCCAGGTAGCGATTAACCTTACTCAGATTCAGGAAACAAGCACTACAGGGGGCGACAAGATCGGGCTTTTTGGCAACAGAACCATTCTGAAGCGGAATCATCTGTTGGGCGGCCAAAGCCAAATTGCGGCCCACCAGCGCATAGGCTTGCAAACGGTTTACCGCAATAAACTCAGTTGCGCCACAACAATTCCAATCCTGAATCTCATCAAACTGCAAACCCAATGGCCGCGCCACCGCCATCAACGAACTGTGATACGCTCCCGCATTGCGCTCCAATGAACAACCTGGGTAGTAACCGTAACTCATGAACCCTCCTCCTTGAGCGCTCGACCCAAAAACAGTATGCGAACACGCGCCGGTCGGCCCGTGCCGCCAGCTTTTCCCACTCGATCTAATCATCTCAGAGGCTGTCTGAAAAACCTATGAACTGGTGTTGGTGTGCCGGCTTCAGCCGACTAAAGCCAAAACTCCAGCGTGTGTCACATCGCAAAGACGAACGCACCCACCCGCCGCTACTTCACCGCATCAAGTTCAGCCGCACGCGCCAGAATCGCCTTCAACTGGCCAATCTGGGTAATCTTATGCGGCGTCAAATCGAGCCGTTTCCGGCGTAACAGCCCCAGCCCGAGCGGCGCGATCTTCATCGCATCGAGGGGGCGATGGCGCAAATAGTAGCGCGTCATCAAGCCCAGCTCAAAGCTGCGCCCATAGCGCTCCACATGCTCCATAAACGTCTTCGCAAAACCAGGAGCACGCGACGCCTTAGCATCCTCAAAGTGCCCTTCACGAATGGCCAAACGCTTCAGCGTATACATCACATCGGTGATGTGGACATCCTGTGGACAACGCTCCATGCAGTAGTAGCACGACACACAATACCACGGTGCATTACTACGCAACACCCGTTCACGCATACCCGCCGTAATCATCGCAAAGAGCGCACGCGGCGTATGATCCATATCCGCTCCCGACGGACATGACCCCCCACACGTGCCACACTGCATACATGCTTCCAAATGGGGATCGCCCGGCGTCTCTGCGATCACTTCGCGTAGAAACGACGGGGCTCCGGCTTGCAACGCAGACTTAGCCATGCGCTTCTCCTCGCTGAGAGCATAAAACTATTTGGTTGATATTTAGATGTTATGGGTTGTGGATAGTACCGACTATAACCGTTGTGACTGCAAATGTCACGGGGATAAACCACAACTTAAGACAACTTTTTGTTAACTGTACCCGGTGGGGTTTACGTATGGGCTTACGCCCGCGCCGCTGGCTGAGCTTGTCGAAGCCAAGCGGCGCGGCCCAGAACTTTTTCGCGCTAAGACATGGTTTCAGAAACGGCCTTTCAGCTTTACAGTTGGAGTGCCGACTTTAGTCGGCATCCCATGGCAATCTACGACCCCAGCCGACTAAAGTCGGCACTCCATCGGAGACCAAACTGTAAAGTAACTATGAACCATGTCTAACAAAAAAATCTTCGGGGGAGGCGAAGCCTCCCCCGAACTCCCACCGTATGGGGCGGCTTCGCCGCCAAACAGCAACAAAAAAATCATGCCCGGACAAACAGACCATCAATCGCATCAGCAAGCTGGCGCAGCGTGGTGACCTCATGCATAGCATCACAGAGCGGCGCATAGGCATAGATGTCGCTGCTCAATGAGCCAGGATCGTAGACGCCCCACTTCCAGCGCTCTTCGGTCGCAAACCAGACCACCCGCCGGGCGCGGGCGCGAATCTGCTCGAACGCGGCTAACCCTGGATCGTTATCATTGTTGCGTCCATCACCCAAGACAATCACCGTTGTACGCTGATCCACACAACTCAAGTGATCACGGCAAAACTCACGTAGCGCCTGCCCCAAATCGGTTGAATAGCTGCGCGTCGGGTGAATTTGCTCCAAAATCTGATTGATTGCTACCTCTGGTCGTGCCTCGTTAAAATAGATGCTAATGTCATACAAATGGTCAATAAAGGCAAACGAACGGGTACGACTAAGCTGATCATGGAGCGAATAGATCAACAAGAGCATAAAGGACATCACCTGCTGGGTCGAGACACTACGGTCACAAAAGATCACCAGCTTGGGTTTGAGGTGGCGCTTGCGGTGGCGCAGTACCATCGGAATCCCCCCAAAGCGCTGATTGGTGCGAATCGTCGTCTTGGCATCAAGGGTGCCGGTACGTCCACGTCGTTGGCGCAGGGCCAGGCGTGTACGCAGCCGTGCCACCAAGCGAGCCACAATCTTGCGAAGATCCTCCAGATCGCGCTCATCAATGCGATCAAAGGGCAGATCGAGCAAGGCACCCTCCGAGCGCGAGCGCATGCGCGCATGCCCCTCCTCACGGGCCTGCTCGGCCATCTGCTCGCCCACCGCTTGGGCAATCTGGGCTGCCAGGGCCGCCTGATTGGCCCGGGCCGCTTCGGCCAGCGCCTGGAGCGTCTGCTCATCAACGCCCTGTTCGCGCAACTGGGCCAACAGCTCGCGTAGCGCCCGCTCAAGTTGCCGAAAGTTCAACTCGCGCAACGCCTGGCGCGCCATCCAGTCACGGTAGCGCGGATTGCTCACATGGGGCGGCAGAATCGAACCCATAATGCGATCCAAATCCCGCTGCGTCAACGCTTGCCCTAGCAGCATGGCTCGCCACAAACACGCCAACTCCGTCGAGAGTTGAGCCACCTGCTGCTCCATCTGCTGCATCAATTGCTGAAGCTGTGCATTGCTCAACTGGCCTCCAGCGGGTGGCAACAGTGGCGGCGGTGTCTCTTTGCCAAAATAGAGCGGAAAGAGTTCCTGAAACGTCGCATGATCCTTAACATCCTTGATCAGACTCGTCTGCATAGCGAGGGCAAAAAAACGGCGCTCAACTACCCCGGCCTGCTCGATGGCCCGCATAGCATCCGCCGCCTCCGCCGGGCTCACCCGAACGCCCGAAGCTCGCAACGCAGCAACAAATTCGGTGATTCTTCGATCCAAGCTTGCTACTCCTTCTGGCTCAGAGCCCGTTTGGCCCGCTGCAGATCGCTCTCGTGCTTCAACAGGACATTTAAGGTTGTCTCTAAGGTCTGCTTATCAATCTGGCTGCTGTTCAACGCTACCAATGCGCGTGCCCAATCGAGCGTTTCACTCACACTCGGATGCTTGCGGAGATCCATCGTGCGTAGCCGCTGCACCAACGTAACCGCCTCATGCGCTAATCGCTCAGTCAGACCCGGCACCTTCAACTGAATCACGCGCAATTCAGCCTCCAGATCGGGATAGTCAATGTGAATGTAGAGACAACGCCGCTTTAACGCTTCACTCAGTTCACGGGTATTATTCGAGGTCAACACCACCATCGGCTGATGTTTGGCCTTCAATGTTCCCAACTCTGGCACACTCACCTGAAAATCGCTCAACACCTCCAGTAGAAATGCCTCAAACTCCGCATCAGCCCGATCAATCTCATCAATCAACAAGACCACCGGCTGTTCACTGGTAATCGCCTGCAACAATGGGCGTGGCAGCAAAAAGCGCTCGGAAAAGAAGACATCCTCTTCACCCGCCAAGCGATCCGCCGCTTCGCGCAGCGACTTAACATCACCCAGCAGATCACTCAGTTTATCGCGCAACAACTGGGTATAGAGTAACTGCTTGGCATACTCCCACTCATAGAGCGCCTTGGTCTCATCAAGCCCTTCATAGCACTGGAGGCGAATCAAGCTGTAGCCCGTTGCCCCGGCCCAGCCCTTGGCCAACTCCGTCTTGCCCACCCCGGCTGGCCCTTCAGCCAACAAAGGTTTCCCCAATTTGTTTGCCAAAAAGATGGCTGTGCTGATCTCATCCGAAGCGATATACTGCTGTGTCGCTAGGAGATCACGAACATCGTTGATGGCGTTGAGCATGCGTGGCTACTGCCTTTCTCTCTGCTACAAAATGGCTAAAAGCGACTCTAAGGGCGCAAGAGGCGAGGTGTGCGCCGAGCAGATCGCTCATCGCTCCCTCGCCTCAAAGGTTGATTTCTGGTTTACTATTGATCAGTATAACATGCTCTGAGTCTATTTGTGGTATGCTTGTGGCACTATAGTGTATAAAACGTGATGCAATTGTGATTTTTGTCGCACGCGCCATCCCATAGTGCCCAAGAATGGACCCTTTGGGGATGGTTCGTGGTGGCTTTACAGCTTGCGAGGACGCGAAGATGCGTGAGGCGAAGCCCTCGCCTCTGTGCTTCACGCATCCTCAACTATTCCTTATGGCTATCTCATCCTACACCGCCGTCCTCTTTGACCTTGATGGCACCCTTACCGATCCCTATACCGGCATTAGCCGCACTTTTCTCCACACACTCAGCACACTCGGTCAACCTTTGCCCGATGAGGCGACCCTGCGTGCATGGATCGGCCCGCCGCTGCACCATACCTTTCGTGACCACCTCAACGACGAAGCCCTCGCCGCCGAAGCGGTACGTGTCTACCGTGAACGCTATGCACGCCTGGGCATGTATGAGAATCAGGTCTACCCCGGCATCCCTGAACTGCTCACACGCCTCCGCAGTGCCGGTGTTACCCTCTATGTTGCCACCTCAAAACTGATTGGCCCGGCCCAAGGCATCCTCGATCATTTTGCCCTCAGCCCCTTCTTTCAGGGGGTTGTCGGTGCCACCCCCGATGAGCGCCTCAGTACCAAGAGCGAAGTGATTGCTGCGGTTCTTACTATGCTCAACCCCGCCGCCCGTAGCAACTGCGTACTCGTTGGCGATACCACCTACGACATTGAGGGTGCCCGTGCCTGCAATATCCCCTGCATAGCCGTGAGCTATGGCTACGGTACCCTGAGCGATCTGCAAGCCGCGCAACCCCTCGCTATTGCCCATTCGGTGGAAGAGTTGGGGAGCTTTTTGTTTGATACCCCCCCCACGCTATAGCCCAAGACACTACGAACTACCTTCCACGCGCCCCTGAATAAACTCCAGAATCGCTTGGTAGTTCGTGGCATCGCAAGCGACCAACATCGTTGGCAACGGCCCACTGTTGAGCGTAATCACCCGCTGGTTTGCATTAACACTGAAGTTGCTCACATCACGCCATGCCAGAGCTTGACTTTGGCGCGCAGCAGCCAGCATGCCCGCACCCGCTTCCGTTGGTCGTCCTGACATCATCAGCAAGGTATTGACCACCCGGTTGGTCTTGGCTGTGCGCCCCGCTGTGGTGGCCGTGATCCCGTACTCGTCAATGGAATAGTGGTAGTCGTAGCCGCCCTGGTAGATGACGAGCAGCACAATGGTAAGCAGCACCCCAAAGATGCCGATCATCAAACCCATGACCCCCAGGACGCTCATCATCACCTCTGGATCGGGGGGCCATTCCAAAATGAGGAGGAAAAGGCCGAGGCAGAGGATGGGCAAGCCAAAGACAAATAGCGTTTGGAGTAGCATAACCCGGTTGCGTAATAGTGAGATACGTGCCGTCCATTCAAAGATCGGTTGTGCCGCTGGTCTATCTCTATCAGGTGATGTAGATTGCATGGTAATGACCCCAATGCTGATCCTCATGGCCAAGCGCCCGAGCCCTGGCCAAACCAAGACACGCCTCTGCCCGCCTCTGACCCCTGAGCAGGCTGCTCGGCTCTATGCCGGTATGCTGCGCGATAGTATCGCGTTGATCCAACAGGTTCCCGCAGTACAACCGGCTATCGCGGTGAGCCCTGATGATGCTGAGGGCTATTTTGCTGATCTCGCCCCCGATCTACGCCTGCTGCGCCAGGGTTCCGGCGATCTCGCCCAACGCCTCGCCTATGTCACTGCAACCGCTTTTGCCTATGGCGCACCTGCCGTTGCGGTGATGAGTAGCGATACGCCCATGCTGCCCCTGGCCTATCTGCAGCAAGCTTTTGCCGCGCTTACAACCCACGAGCTTGTCCTTGGCCCCTGTGACGACGGTGGCTACTACCTTGCCGCCCTGCGTCGCCCTGCGCCTAGCATCTTCACCAGTGTCACCATGAGTACACCCCATGTCCTGCGCGACACCATGGCTGAAGCGCAACGTCTGGGCCTGAGCGTCAGCCTGTTGCCCTCCTGCTACGACATTGATACCCCCGCCGACCTTGCGCGCCTCGCTGCCGACCCCGTGCCACTGCTGCATACACGGGCTGCCCTGCGGAGTGATGCGTGAGGCAAAGAGGCGAAGAGGCGAGAGCTTCGCGCCCTCGCGCCCTCGCGTCCTCGCGTCCTCGCGCCCTCGCGTCCTCGCGCCCTCGCGTCCGCTACACCACCACGGTCTCTTGGTAGACCCCAAAGACCTCACGCAGCACGTCGCACATTTCGCCAACGGTGCAATAGGCGCGCACACAGTTCAAGATGGCGGGCATGGTGTTCTCATCACTCTGAGCCACGGCCCGTAGCTCGGCGAGGCGCTGCTGGGCCAAGGGGTTGTCGCGTTCGCGCCGTACCCGCTCGAGACGCTCAAGCTGCTTGCGCTCGCCCTCTGGATCCATCGCCAACAGCGGAATATTCAACGGATCTTTGACCGTATAGGCATTCACGCCGATCACTTCACGCTCACCGCCATCAATCTCCTGCTGGTAGCGATAGGCCGCATCGGCCAACTCCCTCTGGAAATAGCCGTTACGGATGGCCGCAATCACCCCGCCCTGGTCGTAGATCGCCTTGAAGTAGGCGTTAGCCTCACGCTCCATGCGGTCGGTCAGGGCCTCAACGAAGTAGCTGCCCCCCAGCGGGTCTACCGTATTGGTGACGCCACTCTCGGCAGCGATGATCTGCTGGGTGCGTAGCGCAATCGTCACCGCCTTTTCACTCGGCAGGGCTAGCGCCTCGTCCATCGAGTTGGTGTGCAGCGATTGGGTACCGCCCAACACCGCTGCCAAAGCCTGGATCGCCGTGCGGACAATATTCACCTCGGGCTGCTGGGCGGTCAACGAGCAGCCTGCCGTCTGCGTATGGAAACGCAGCCACCACGAGCGTTCCTGCTTGGCCCCATAGGTTTCACGCATCAGCCGGGCCCAAATGCGGCGGGCCGCACGGTATTTGGCAATCTCCTCGAAGAAGTCGTTATGGGCATTGAAGAAGAAGGAGATGCGTGGGGCAAAATCGTCCACATTGAGCCCACGGGCAATGCATGCCTCCACGTAGGCCCGCCCATCGGCGAGGGTAAAGGCCAACTCTTGGGCCGCCGTCGCGCCCGCCTCGCGGATGTGGTAGCCACTGACACTCACCGGATTCCACTGAGGTACGTGTTGGCTCCCAAACTCAATCGTATCCACCACCAGGCGCATGCTCGGCTCAGGCGGAAAGATATACTCATTCTGCGCGATATACTCCTTCAGAATGTCATTCTGAGTAGTGCCGCGCAGCTTTGTCCAGGGCACCCCGCGCTGCTCGGCGACCACCAGATACATGGCCCAGATCATCGCTGCGGGTGAATTGATCGTCATCGAGGTCGAGATCTGATCAAGGGGCAAGCCCTCCAGCAAGACCTCCATATCGGCCAGTGAGGCAACGGCCACGCCGCATTTGCCAAACTCCCCCTCAACCAAAGGATGATCGGTATCACGCCCATAGAGCGTCGGCATATCAAACGCAATTGACAGCCCAGTCTGACCCTGGCTCAACAGATACCGAAAGCGCGCATTGGTCTCTTCGGCAGTACCAAAGCCCGCGAACATACGCATCGTCCAGACTTTGCCACGATAGCCCGTGGGATGCACCCCACGAGTGTAGGGATACTCACCGGGATGGGCAATATCGCGCAGATAGTCGTGGTCGGTCAGATCAAGCGGCGTATAGATCCGCTCAATCGGCGCACTACTCGTAGTCATAAAGCGGCCATCGCGCTCCGGGCTACGCTCCAAGCTTGGCCAGAGCGCCTGCTGCTGCCAGCGCTCATGCGCCGCCGCGATCTGCTCTTTGGAGTTGAACATCCTTGTTCTCCTGTTCCTCTGCTCCCCTGTTCCTCTGCTCCCCTGTTCTCCTGTTCCTCTGCTCCCCTGTTCCCCTGTTCCCCTGTTCCGCTGTTCCTCTGCTCCCCTGTTCCGCTGTTCCTCTGCTCCCCTGTTCCCCTGCTCTCCTGTTCTCCTGTTCCTCTGCTCCCCTGTTCTCCTGTTCCCCTGTTCCTCTGCTCCCCTGCTCCCCTGCTCTCCTGTTCCCCTGTTCCCCTGTTCCCCTGTTCCCCTGTTCCTCATTGTAGCACACGCCCTTGTGGTGCAAGGCTCCGTGCCAGTGCGACGGCGCGAACCTCGCGGGTACCAACAGCACGCAGCGCATTGGCGCAGGCGATGAGGGTCGCACCAGTGGTTAGCACATCATCTACTAGGAGCACGCGGGCGGGCGGGGGGCGCGGCGCTTGCCAAACGAAGGCACCAGCCACATTACTCTGGCGCTCCTTTTGGCCCAACTGCGCCTGATGGCCCGTCTCGCGGGCACGCACCAAACCTTCTGCGCGTACCGGCAGGTGCCAACGCCAAGCCAAACGACGGGCCAAAACCTCAGCCTGATTGAAGCCACGCTCGGCCAAGCGGCGCGGATGCAGCGGCACCGGAATCAGCGCCTCACCAGGGGGCGCAGTGAGACCATCGGCCAACGCATCGGCCAACGCCAGCGCCACCCGCTGCTGACGCTGATACTTGAGGGCGTGAATGGCATGACGCACCTCACGATCATAGAGCCAGGCGACGCTCATCGCATCAAGGCCCACCGGAGTTGGAGCCAGCGGATACGGTTCGAGACGACTGCGACAAGGCTTACAGATCAACCCCCCAGCCCAGCCGCAGATCACACACTGCTCGGGAAAGATCAGCCCAAAGATCGCCTCGAGTTGCCAAGTCAATTGTGTCAACATTGTAGAGTCTCCTTGTTGGGCAGGGCTATCGCCCTACAACCCACTGTTGGGGCTACGCCCCAAACACCCTTTTCTCTTCCCATTTGGCGGCTTGGCCGCCAAATGGGAAGAGAAAAATTCTGTTAGCGTGAAAAAGTTCTGGGCCGCGACGTTGGCTGAGCCTGTCGAAGCCAACGTCGCGGTGGCTTCGACAAGCTCAGCCACCGCGACGCCCCTCTACGAGCCCAGGGCTTCTTCGCGCTAACAAATAGTCCCCCTACTTATATACCGCTCGAAGTGCCAAAAAGATACGCTATGGGATGATTTCAGGACACGTTACCGTTTGGAGACATTCAGCGCACCCTTATGCCGCACACCTATTTCCTATTTCCTCGTTTCTATATCCTTCCCTAGAAGTGGTATAATCCAAAGACGCAAGGCGTGTTACTGCAAGGATGCCCTATGCCCTTTGGTGCCCATATGTCCATTTCTGGCGGCGTCTCGAAGGCGTTTGCCCGTGGCCAACAGGTCAACTGTGAGGTCATGCAGATTTTCTGCAAAAATGAACGCCAATGGAAGGGTAAGCCCTTGCTGTCCGAAGAAGTCGCCAAGTTCAAAGCCGAACAAGCGCGCACCGGCATTGGCCCCGTGGTGGTGCATGATTCCTATCTGATCAACATGGCTGCGCCTGCCGATGAGCTGTGGGAGAAGTCTATTGCCGCTTTTTGCGATGAATTGGAGCGCTGTGCGCTCCTTGACGTGCCCTACCTCGTGACCCATCCGGGTGCCCATACGGGGAGCGGCGAGGAGGCGGGGTTAGAACGGGAAGCGGTTGCGCTCAGGCGTATCTTTGAGGCTGGGGTTGGTGCCCCAGTGATGGTACTGCTTGAAACAACCGCCGGGCAGGGTAGTAGCCTCGGTCACCGTTTTGAACAGCTTGCACGCCTCTTTGAGTTGGTGCCCCACCACGACCGCATGGGGGTCTGTGTGGATACCTGCCATATCTTTGCGGCTGGTTATGATCTGCGCACGCCTGAAACCTATGCGGCAACCTTTGAAGCGTTTGATCGCACGCTTGGGCTTGAACGCATCAAGTGTTTCCACCTCAACGACTCGCAAAAAGCTCTGGGTAGTCGGGTTGATCGCCATGCCCACATTGGGCAGGGCGAAATTGGCCTTGAGGCTTTCGCCCTCTTGGTGAATGATCCGCGTTTCAAGCATGTTCCAATGATTATTGAGACGCCCAAAGAAAAAGAGCTGCTTGAGGATATTGAGAATCTCTCGTTGTTACGATCGCTGGTGAAGTAGGAGATTGTTATGGTACAAAAGCTCTTCTGGTTTGGTGCAGTGGCCGCAGCGGGCTACGCTGCGTGGCGCTTTCTGCGCCGGCAGAACGAGGTGTTCGACCCGCCGGCCCACACCGCACCCCAACGTCTGCCTCCAAGTCGCACGTATACGCCAACTACACCGGCAGCCCCGGCAGCCCCGGCAGCCCCCACGGCTGGCAGTGAAGCAAGTGGCAGTGGGCCACGCCGCGTCGCTACCCGTGTCCATCGGGGCGCCCCGCCTGCCATGCAGTCGCGTGGCCCTGCAAAGCCGACACGCGCCCCCGCTGCCCCAACAGAACCCGCTGCCCCCGCCGAGCCCGTGGCCGAGGCAGCCCCCCCAGAGACCCCGGTCGCCGCAGCGCCCACCGAGGAGCCGGTGGCTGAGGTGCCTGCTGACGAGGCGCCGGTGGCTGAGGTAATCACCGAGGAGCCGGTGGCTGAGGTGCCTGCTGACGAGGCGCCGGTGGCCGAAGTGCCCGCCGAGCCCGTGGCTGAAGTCCTTGCCGAGGAAGCAACGCAAGCAACGCATAGCATGGTCAACCTCAACACGGCCAACGAGGATGAACTGCTAACCCTGCCCGGCATCGGTTCGACCTTAGCGCGGCGCATCCTCGCCTTCCGCGAGCAGAACGGCCCCTTTGACAACCTCGACCAACTTGGGGCAGTGCAGGGCATCAATGCACGCAACATCGAAGAACTGCGTGAGCTGGTGACGTTGTAAGGGAAGCGGATGTTGTTGATTACCCCGTTGCTTTGCTTCCATGAGAGGCCGTAGGTAGTGCCGACGTTAGTCGGCTTCCCATCGCTGCCAAAGACCTCAGCCGACTAACGTCGGCACTACGATGCCCGC
>NZ_NQWI01000130.1 GCF_002532535.1 Candidatus Viridilinea mediisalina | reverse complement strand
GCAACAACCCTCGCGTAGCCCGCTGTTCCTCTGTTCCTCTGTTCCTCTGTTCCTCTGTTCCTCTGTTCCTCTGTTCCGCTGTTCCTCTGTTCCTCTGTTCCTCTGTTCCTCTGTTCCTCTGTTCCTCTGTTCCTCTGTTCCTCTGTTCCTCTGTTCCTCTGTTCCTCTGTTCCTCTGTTCCTCTGTTCATCAGGAGGCCCCTATGCTCAAGCGGTTTGCCCTTATGGTCGGGGTGTTGCTGCTGGTTGTAGCCTATGCTGCGCCAGTGGCTGCACAGGATCGGACGACGGTGACGCTCTTCCATTTTACGGATTACCATTCCTATGCGGTGCCTTTCTATTCTGAAGGACGCCATGATCAGGGGGGGGTTGCGCGGGCCGTGGGCTATCTACGCCAGTTTGCTGATGATCCCAATACGCTCATCTTCAATGGTGGCGATATGATGAATCTTGATGTGCCTTCATGGGGGGTAAAATATACCTGCATTGAGTGGCCTTGGTTCAATGGGATTGTTGATGCGATGGCGTTTGGCAATCACGATGCTGATTATGGCGCAGAACATTTTGCCAATTGCCAGAGCCAGATTGATTATCCGATCCTGGGGGCTAATGTGCTGGATGCTGCGGGTAATCCGCTCTTTTTGCATGATGGGAAGAACTATCTGGTCTTTGAGGTGGGCGATGTTAAACTAGGGGTCTTTGCTATCGCTGGCCCCGATTATGATCGCCTCGTGCCTCCGGCCCGCCGTCCGGTTGAGGGGGCTACGTTTGGCGACTATATCGAGACGGCCCGCGAGGTGGTGCGCGCCCTGCGGGAGGATGAGGGGGTGCATGCGGTCATTGGGATTGGCCACGCTCATTATGAGGACGATAAGCGTATGGCTCAAGAGGTGCCGGGGATCGATCTGATCTTTGGTACCCATAGCCACCTCAAGCATGAGTTGGCGCTGTTGCCCGGTACCAATACCTATTCCATTTCGCCCTTCCAGTATCTCACCTACATTAGTCGCGTGGCGCTTACCTTTGAGGCGGGGATGCTGGTGGATGTGAGTGGTACGTTGGTGCCGGTGGATGCCAATCTGCCCGCCGATCCCGCGCTTGTCGAGCGGGTCGCCCAGCTTCAGGCTGAACTTGAGGCCGATCCGGAGTTTGCGCCCATGTTTGTGCAGATTGGCACAGCGGCTGAGGAGCTCTCGGAGCGTGGTAAGTTGACCGATGAGACGATTTTGGGCAATTTGGTGATGGATATTGCCCGTTCGGCAGCGGGGAGCCATATGGCGCTGGCGACGTCAAGTGGTTTGCGGGCCTCAATTCCGCCGGGCCCGATTCTTGAAGAGACGCTACGCACGACACTGCCCTTCCCCAATAAGCTGTTGGTCTTTCCGATGAGTGGCACGTTGGTGCAGGAATTGCTCGATTACAGTGTGTCACGCCGGGGCTTCGATTTCTTCTCGCAGGTCAGTGGGGTGCGCTTCAATATCGTTGAGGGTCGCGCAGCCAACATTCAGCTTTTGGCCGATCCGGGCAACCCGGCAGCGGGCTACCTGCCGCTTGATCCTAGTGGTATCTATCAGGTTGCGACGACCGATTTTCAGGGCTTGGTAGCGCCGGGCTATAGCGACATCTTTGCCCGTGCTGGTGAACATACCAATACCGGCATTGACCTGCGCGACCAGGTGCGGGCCTATATTCAGGCCAATAGCCCGGTGAGCGGTCAGCTTGATGGGCGTATCAGTGAGCTACAGCCTGCTGACATCCCTGCTGAGGTGCCCGCTGAGGTGCCCGCCGACATCCCTGCCGAGATGCCCGCCGAGATGCCCGCCGACATCCCTGCCGGCCTACCCCAAACTGCGGCGACCCCCGCACTCCCATTGCTCGCCTTGCTTTTGCTGGCGCTTGTGAGTAGCATGATGGGCATAGGTTTGAGAAGGAGCATGGAATGAGTACGCTGCGCGCCGCTGAGCGGGTGAGTCACTTTGGGACGAGTATCTTTGCTGAGATGAGCGCCTTGGCCCTGCAGTCCGGGGCGGTCAATCTGGGGCAGGGTTTCCCCGATTTTGCCGGGCCAGCCTGGATCAAAGAGGCGGCGGCGGCAGCAATTGCTGCCGACCTGAACCAGTATGCGCCCTACCAAGGGCTGCCTCAGTTGCGCGAGGCGATTGCCAAAACTTGGGCCGCCCATGGCTGGCGTGAGCTTGATCCCGTGCGCGAAGTGACCATCACCAGCGGCGCGACCGAGGCGCTCTTTGGGGCCATCCAGGCGCTCCTCAATCCTGGCGATGAGGCGATCATCTTTGAGCCCTTCTATGATGCGTATGTGCCCCATGTGACCATGGCGGGTGGCGTGCCTCGCTTTGTGCGCCTGCATCCGCCACGCCCGACCGGGCAGGCTACTGGCGCAAACCAGACACTTACACCAATTACCCTTGAACACACCGCATCATCAAGCACGCAAAAGCCCATTGGGACGCCATGTTCGGCAATCTGCAATCTGCAATCTACAATCGTAAATGGTATTACCGAGGGTGCGTGGTGGTTCGATCCGGATGAACTACGGGCCGCCTTTACGCCGCGTACCCGGCTGCTGCTGCTCAATACGCCCCACAACCCCACGGGCAAGGTCTATACCCAAGCTGAGTTGGCCTTGATTGCTGAACTCTGCATTGAGCATAATGTTATCGTGATTGCCGATGAGGTCTACGACCAGCTTACGTTTGGTGCAGCGACCCATATTCCGATTGCTACCCTGCCGGAGATGTGGGCGCGCACCTTGACGATCAACAGCATCGGTAAAACCTTTAGTGTCACTGGTTGGAAAATTGGGTATGCGGTAGGGGGCGCGGCGCTGAACGATGCGCTGCGGGCGGCGCACCAGTGGATCACGTTTGCGACGGCGACGCCGTTGCAGGCTGCGGCGGCCACGGCGCTTGAGGGGGCTTTGAGCAATGGCTACTACGCCCAGTTTCGGGCCGAGTATGCCGAACGCTACATGTTGCTGAAGGGGATCCTGCAGGATGCCAACCTGCCGCCCCTGCCCACCGAAGGCAGTTACTTCATTCTGGCCGATCTGGCCCAAACTAACTTCACAAGTGATGCAGCCTTCTGCCGTTGGCTCATCAGCGAGGTGGGGGTTGCGGCCATTCCGCCTTCGGCCTTCTACCGCGACCCGGCCAGTGCGCCGCTGTTGGCGCGCTTCTGCTTCGCCAAGCGCCTTGAGACATTGCATGCGGCGGGGGAGCGTTTGGTAAGGGATTGTTCGTAGCCACGTTGCAGTTTGCGAGGACGCGAGGATGCGAGGACGCGAAGCTAGCGCCGCTTCGCCTCACGCATCCTCAAAAGCAAGATGCGAGGACGCGAGGATGCGAGGACGCGAAGCTAGCGCCGCTTCGCCTCAC
Source organism: Candidatus Viridilinea mediisalina (assembly GCF_002532535.1). Taxonomy (GTDB): domain Bacteria; phylum Chloroflexota; class Chloroflexia; order Chloroflexales; family Chloroflexaceae; genus Viridilinea; species Viridilinea mediisalina. Next base: position 9,442 of record NZ_NQWI01000130.1, on the reverse strand, counting down.
GCATCCTCAAAAGTGACCTTTCGCTTGTCTGAAACCTTCCCGAAGGAGCAAGCAGATCGTGAATCTCCCTGCCATTACCCAACACCTGCGCGAGGTCGTAGGCGCGCCCAACCTGAGTACCAACACAGCATCCTATGTCATTCATGGCCAGACCCCGGCGCTGGTGGTGGCACCTGGGAGTGCAGAGGAGTTGGCCCGGGTGGTGGCGTTCTGCAATGAGGTGAAACTGCCGCTGGTGCCCTGGGGCGGCGGTACCCGTCAACTCTGGGGCCGTCCGTTGGCCACACGTCAGTTTCTGGTGGTTACCACCAGGCGCATGAAGCGGGTGCTGATCTACAACCCTGATGATTTGACCATCTCGGTAGAGGCGGGGATCACGCTGCAGGCGTTGGAAGAGCAGTTGGCCGCCCATCATCGGATGTTGCCCCTCGATGCCCCTTGGCCCAAACGCAGTACAATTGGGGGCATCTTGGCAACTGCGGTAGACGGCCCGCGCCGCTTGGGTTACGGCACGGCCCGCGATCTGCTAATCGGCATTCGTGTGGTTGAATCCACTGGCCGCATCACCAAAGCGGGTGGCATGGTGGTCAAAAATGTCAGTGACTCCGACATGATGAAGCTCTACCTAGGGAGCCTGGGTGCGCTGGCGGTGATCGTTTCGGCCAATTTTAAGCTGCTGCCGCGCCCGCGTGCCGCGAGTACGCTCACCTGCTTCTTTGCCCAACCCCAGGCCGCCTTTGGCTTGGCCGAGGCGCTGCGCGAAAGTAGCCTAACCCCCACGGCGGTCGAGTATCTGGAGGGCTGGTCACCAGCGGGGCCAACCGGCGGGATTACGCTGTTGGTGCGTACCGAGGGGTTGCCCGCTGAGGTTGAGCGCCATGTGCAGGATGTTGCTGCGTTGGCAAGCCAGGCTGGGGCGTTGCAGGTGGTGCGCTACCCTGAACCGGGCCATAGCTTTGATTGGGTTGAACTCTGCAATATGGCCCATCCGAAGAAGGTGGTGCCCAATGAGATGACCGTGCGGCTTAGTTGTCGGCCCGGCGAACTAGCAATTGCGTTGGATGGGTTGCGTAGCCTTGCAACCAAACACGGCCTGACACTCCGCATCAACGCACGGGCGCTCAGTGGTGTCGCCTACCTGCACCTCGGCGGTAGCGCCGAGGCGCAACGCACATGGCACAGCGCGGCCCTCGCCGCCCAACCCCAACTCGCTGTCATTGCTGCATCCCCCCAACTTGCCGCTGAACTCCCCGTCTGGGGCGCACCACCCGCCAACCTTGCCTTGATGCAGCGCATTAAGCATGAGTTTGACCCTGATCAGTTGTTGAATCCTGGTAGATTTGTGGTGTAGAGGAGCGGCAGAACAGAAGAACAGACGGGCAAGAGAACAGAAAGTTGAATCTTGGTAGATGTTGTGGGCTGTGCCCAAACCTCCTTAATTTCATTCGTATTGAACGAAATCAAATCTGCATACAGCTATGAATAATCTCTCAGAACTTATCGCTGCGCTCACGAGGCTGCTTGGCCCGCAGGCGCTGGTTACGCAACCTGATGCGTTGGCGACCTATGATGCCGATGCGAGTATGATCGTTGCTTGTGCGCCTGAGCTGGTGGTGCTGCCAGCCAATCATGAGCAGGCTGCGGCTGCGCTGGCGCTTGCGGTGGCGGCGGGCATGCCGGTGGTGGCCCGTGGGGCTGGGACGGGCATTGCGGGTGGGGCTGTGCCGGTGCGCGGTGGGATGCTGCTCAGTACTGCCCGTATGGACGCGGTTGAACGGATTGATCTGCGTTCACGCTTGGCAGTTGTGGGTGCGGGGGTAATCAATGCCGAACTGAATGGCCGTTTGGCACCGCTGGGCTACCAGTTTGCCCCCGATCCCTCCTCGCAACGGGCGAGTACGCTGGGTGGCAATCTGGCTACCAATGCGGGCGGCCCCCATTGCCTCAAGTATGGCGTGACCGCCAACCACGTCCTTGCGGTCGAATTGGCCCGCCCTGATGGCCAATTGCTCTGGACAAGCACTGGGGTGCCGGATAGCGCCGGCTATGATCTCACCGGCCTGCTGGTGGGGCACGAAGGAACCTTGGGCCTGATCACCCGCGCTATGGTGCGCCTCACGCCTCTGCCGGAAGCCAACCGGGTGGTGATGGCGCTCTTCCCTAGTGTCATTGCGGCCTCGGCGGCGGTGAGCCGCATTATTGCGGCGGGGGCATTGCCCACTTCACTAGAGGTAATGGACTACCACGGGATTCGGGCGGTCAATGATGCCTACGGCCTCGGCCTGCCGGAAGCAGCCGGGGTGACGTTGCTGATCATTGAGGTGGACGGGGTTGAGGAGGGGTTGGACGATCTGTTGGGCGCTATTCTGGCGCTGTGTCGCGCTGAAGGTGCCTTTGAACTGCGTCCGGCCCGCACTGCCGCCGAGCAGACCCGCGTCTGGGCGGCGCGGAAGTCGTTTGCGGGCGCAATTGGCCGCCTCGCTCCGGCCTATATGCTGGTTGATACGGTGGTGCCGCGCACGCGCCTGCCTACCATGATGGAGTATATCGAAGGCTTGCGCCAAACCTATGGCATGGAGGTCTGCAATGTCTTCCATGCTGGCGATGGCAACCTGCACCCGCTGATCCCCTATGACCCGCGTGATGCTGATCAGGTGCGCCGCGCCCATGCGGTGGCTAAAGCTGTCTTGACCCAGAGTATTGCTGAGGGCGGTGTGCTCAGTGGTGAACATGGCATTGGCATTGAGAAGCAGGAGTATATGCCGCTGCTCTTTAGCCCCGCTGAGTTGCAGTTGCAGGCTGCGATCTATATGGTCTTCAATCAGGGTGACCACTTCAACCCGGATAAGCGCTTTCCACTGGCGACACCTCCGGCCAGCCTAGCCGCCGAACGCCACGCCCGCCTTGTGGCGCGGCGTCACGCTGCTGCGGCTCGTAGTGATACGAAGCAGACCCAACTCCTAACGGAACTCCAAGCAATAGTAGGGCCGGAGCATTGCTGGTTGAGCACCAAGGCAGGCCAAGGGCTCCTGTGCAGCACGCCGGCCACGCCCGAAGCATTTGCCCAGGTGGTTGCTTGCTGCTATGCAGCCGGATTGATGCTTAGGGTAACGGGGGGGCCGCTTCATGCAGAGGCCAGCAACGGCCAAGGGGTTCTGCCAAGCCAAGCCTTGATCAGCACCCAACGCCTGACCCGCGTTGTCACCTATGAGCCAGACGACCTCACGATCAGCGTAGAGGCGGGCATGAGCTTGGGGGAACTTCAGGCGCACTTGGGCGCCAACAGCCAGATGTTGCCCCTAGATCGTGCGGAGGCTACGGCCACCATTGGGAGCCTCGTAGCTACTGCTGCCGACGGGCCGCGCCGCTTGGGCTATGGCAATTTGCGCGATTGGGTCTTGGGGCTAACACTGGTCGAGGCGGATGGCAGCTTGGTGCGCGTCGGAGCGCAGGTGGTCAAAAATGTTACGGGCTACAATCTACCGCGCCTGCTTGTGGGCAGCCGTGGCAGCTTAGGCTTCATTGTCGGCGTGAGTCTGCGCCTCTTCCCGCGCCCACCCAGTTCAAGCACGCTGGCTATCAGCTTTGCCGAGCCAGCGCCCGCGTTTGCGCTACGCGATCAACTGGCGGCCAGCCGCTTGCAGCCGGTGGCTGTCGAGTATGTGGTGGGCCCACAGACCAACCATAGCCCGACGCTCTACATTCGGGCGGAGGGCCATCCGGCTGCGGTAGCGCGCCACATGAGCGAACTCCAAAGCTATGCAACCAGCCATAGAGCTAGCGCGACCGCAACGTTCAGTGGCGCACAAGAGGAGGCGTGCTGGCGCGAGCTTGCCCGCATCAGCGACGGGCCACTTGACGCAGCCACATGCCGTCTGCGGCTCTGTAGCCACCCCGCAGAACTAGACGCCGCCATAGCAGCAGCGGTAGCCAGCGCAGCCACCCATGCCATCCAATTGAGCATCGGGGCGCGGGCGCTCAGCGGCGTAGCCTACCTGCTCGCTACTGGCAGCCCAGAGGCAATTGCCGCCATGCAAGCCGACCTCGCCCCCAACTGGCCCCAGCTCTATCCTCAGGACAATGGTGGAGGCACGCCCATCTGGGAGCAGGGTCAAGCCCCCGAACTGGCCCGGGCGATCAAGGAGGCATGCGATCCCTGTTTTGCTTTGGGAATATCGTAGCTGCCAAAATCATGCGATTTACTGTTGCTCACGGTCTTTTCCGTAGTGTGAGGTTCAGCGTGGATATCTTTCAACTCCGTCAGCAGGTTATCGATCAGTATGCGGCCTACACGCGCAGTTTCCTGACGATCGCGGATTCGACTCTACGCGCCTATGTTGACCAAGCGCTGGCCGCTGGGCAGCTTTGGCCTGATGCGCTTGTGCAGCTTTCGCCTGCCTACGACCATGCCAACACGGTGGCGGATCTGGTTGAGCGTGGGACGCTGCACGCTGGTTGTGGCGCGATCTTCCGCGTTCCTGATGGGGCCGCTGGGCTCCGCTCGCTGCACCTGTTTCGGCACCAGAAACAGGCGATTGATCTGGCCGCAGCCGGGCGTCACTTTGTGGTTACCACCGGTACGGGCTCTGGTAAGAGCCTCACCTACATGGTTCCAGTCGTCAACCATGTGCTGTGCCACCAGCCTGAGCAGGGCCGCGTCCGGGCGATCATCGTCTACCCGATGAATGCGTTGATCAACTCGCAGGCGAAGGCGCTGGAGCGCTTTTTCGGGAATATGCCGGGCTGCCCGGTGCGCTTCGCCCGCTATACCGGCCAAGAGCGCGATGCCGAGAAACGGGAGATTCAGCAGCATCCGCCCCATATTTTGCTGACAAACTATGTGATGCTCGAATTGATGCTGACCCGTCCCGATGAGTTCACCTTCGTCAATGCGGGGGTGGCAAACCTCCAGTTCGTTGTCCTCGACGAGTTGCATACCTACCGCGGGCGCCAAGGTGCCGATGTCGCTATGCTGTTGCGCCGTCTCCGCGAGCGCTCTGGTAATCCTGATCTGACCTGCATCGGAACTAGCGCCACCATGGTCAGTGGCGACTCGGCGGACGAGCGTCGCGCTGCGGTTGCCTGTGTGGCTGGCAGCATCTTCGGTGTGGCGCTCCCTCCCGACCAGGTGATTGAGGAGACGCTGACCTACGCTGTTCCGCAGTTGCCCGTTCCTGCTGCTGAGGAGCTGCGCGCTGCCCTGGAGTCCGATCTGCCGTCCAGTCTCGACTGGCTGAGTTTCCAGCGCCACCCGCTCGCCCATTGGATTGAGCAGACCTTCAGCCTGCGTGCAGACCAGGAAGGGACGCTCCGCCGCGCTGAGCCATGCACGCTGCGCCAGGGGGCTGCGGCACTCGCCGCTCAGACGGGTGTGCCCGTCGAACGCTGCGAGGCGCAATTGCGCCAGTTCTTCGATCTGGGGAGCAGCGTGCGCGACGAGAATGGCAAGCCGGGTTTCGCCTTCAAGCTCCACCAATTTATCTCGCAGGGCAGCGCCGTCTACAGCACCCTCGACGCACCCGCGCACCGCCACCTGACGCTTGCAGGGCAGCGCTATGTCGCTGGGCCCCACGGCGAGCGGCTGCTCTTCCCGTTGGTCTTCTGCCGCGAGTGTGGCCAGCACTACGCGCTCTGTGCCTACGACCCCGAGCTTGCGACGGTGACGCCACGCCAGCCGATGTCACGCGGTGAGGACGTGGCTGAACCGGCTGTGGCTGGCTACCTGCTTATCGGCGAGGATGGCTGGAGCGAGGAGTCGGAGGAACTGCTGCCCGACAGTTGGTTCAACCTGACGCGCAAGGGACGGACGATCAAGAAGGATTTTCGGCCTTTCCTGCCCCGCCGTCTGGATGTGCTACCGAATGGGCAAGTGAACCACACCGGCACAAAGTACACCAAGGCCGAAGCGGTTGATGCTGGTTCTGGCACCTTTGGGGGACACGCTGCAGAGTCGGTCACCGCCTGGTTCCTGCCTACGCCATTCCTGACCTGCCTATGCTGTGGGGTGGTCTACACACGCCGCGACAAGGACGACTTCCGCAAGCTCGCACGCCTCAGCAGCGAGGGCCGCAGCACGGCCACGACCCTGATCTCGGTCACCACGGTTGATGAGATGCGCCGCTCTGATCTCCAAGCGAGTGCGCAGAAGTTGCTCAGCTTCACCGACAACCGTCAGGATGCCTCACTGCAGGCCGGTCACTTCAACGATTTTGCTGGCGTCAGCCTGCTGCGCGCCGCGATTGCCGCCGCGCTGGAGGCTGCGCCGCCCGACCGCCCCCTCACCCACGTGACGGTCGCCCCGGCGGTCTGTGCGGCCCTGGCGCTGCCTCAGGAAGCCTACGCACGCAATGTGGGTGCCTACGGTGGGGCGAAGCGGCGGAACGAAGAGACGCTCATCGCCTACCTGGAGTATCGCATCTTCGAGGATCTGCGGCGCGGCTGGCGGATTACCCAGCCTAACCTGGAGCAGTGCGGGCTGCTACGCATTGATTACCTCGATCTCCACGAGCTGTGTGCGGATGTGGGCGAGGCGTCGCCCTGGGCTCAGCACCCCCTCCTCGCCCGCACGGCCCCGGCCCAGCGCGAGCGCGTTATCCGGGCGCTGCTGGAGTACATGCGTCGGGAGTTGGCACTTGATGCGCCGTGTCTCGATCCCGAGCGTCAGCCCGAATTGGTGAAGCGCGTGGGGGCCGCGCTCAAGGAGCCTTGGGTCTTTGCTGAGGAGGAGGTGCGTGATCTCCGTGTGGCGACGCGCTTCCTCGTGCCTAGCGACGAGCCGGTTCCTCCCGGTGCCCGCAGCTTCTCCGGTCGTGGCCAACTTGGCCGTTTCCTGCGCTCGCCCCGCGCCTGGCCCGCGCTTGAGGCCCCCCTCGACGATGCGGCCTATGAGGCGCTGCTTACGGCATTGATTGACATCCTGGTCGGGACGAACATCCTGGTGGATGTGGCCGAGCGCGGAACCCGTGCGCTCCAGATCCGCCGCGATGCCCTGATCTGGCTGCCCGGCGACGCTAGCTCGCCGCAGGTTGACTTGATCCGCGCCCGCCGCATGGATTTCACCACCAAGGCACACAGGACACAAAGGGTTGATGAATCTGGGGCGTGCCCGCACCATAACCCTGATCCAACTTCGTGTCCTGTGTGTCTTGGTGGTGAACCAATCCGCCAAGCGAACGCCTTCTTCCATGCGTTCTACCGGCGCCCGCCAGCGATCCTGCGCGGGATTGAGGGCCGCGAGCATACGGGCCAGGTCGATCAGGAGCGCCGCGAGGAACGCGAGGAGCAGTTCCGCGCGGGGACGCTCCCGGTGCTGTTCTGCTCGCCCACCATGGAACTCGGCATTGACATCGCTGATCTCAACGTCGTCCACATGCGTAATGTGCCGCCCACACCGGCGAACTATGCCCAGCGCTCGGGTCGCGCCGGGCGGAGCGGTCAGCCAGCCTTGGTGATGACCTACTGCTCCACGGGTAGTGGTCACGACCAGTATTTCTTCCAGCGCCCCAAGGCGATGGTTGCCGGTGTTGTCGCCGCGCCGCAGATTGATCTCGCTAACGAAGATCTGCTGCGGGCCCACATGCACGCTATCTGGCTAGGGGAATGTGGGCTCGACCTGGGCCGCGACATGCTCGCGCTGATTGACCCGAATCTGCCGGGCCTCCCGCTTAAGCCCGAGGTGTGGGAGCGCATCACGCTTGGGGATGGTGCGCAGGCCGCGTGTCTCGCGCAGTGTCGCGGGGTACTCGCGACCATTGCTACGGATCTGGCTGCCAGCGTCTGGTTCACCGAGACCTGGCTCAACACGGTCGTGGCCGAGGCGCCGCAGCGCTTTGACGAGGCCTGCGGGCGCTGGCGCCAGCTCTACGTTGCTGCCGAGTCTCAGCTCGCCGAGGCGCGCGGGGAGGCTGACGCCTACCGGCGGGGCAGTGGCGACCGCAAGGCGCACGAGGAGGCCGAGCGCCGTGAGGCCGAGGCCAAGCGGCAACTCGCCCTGCTGGGTGGCCGCGAGGGCCGTGGCAGCAGCGAGGCTGATTTCTACCCCTACCGCTACTTCGCCAGTGAGGGCTTCCTGCCGGGCTACAACTTCCCTCGCCTGCCTGTGCGGGCGTTCCTACCCTTCAGTCGCGGTGAGGGCAGCTTCCTCGCTCGGCCACGTTTCTTGGCGATCCGCGAGTTCGGCCCGGCCAACATCATCTACCACGAGGGCCGCAAGTACCGGGTCACCCGCACCGCCGTGCCGACCGGCGATGCCAGCCGGCGCTTCCTGCGTGCCAAGGTCTGCAAGAGCTGTGGCTACTTCCACGAGGGTGCTGAAGCCGAAGTCTGCGAGCAGTGCCAGGCCGTCCTCTCCGGGCAGGGTGCGACCTACTTGCCCCATCTCTTCGAGATGAACACGGTCATGGCGCAGCCGGCTGACCGCATCACCTGCGAAGAGGAAGAGCGCGCCCGCACGGGCTTTGATCTGGAAACCTTCTACCAGTTTGCGCGTAGCACGCATGGCCCCCGGCGTCAGGACGCGAGCTGTGATGTGGCCGGCGGGCTTGATCTGGTCTACGCGCCGACGGCGACGATCTGGCGCGTCAACCACGGTTGGAAGCGCTCCCGCGAGGTTGGCTTTGCTCTCGACCTGCGCCGTGGCCTTTGGGGGCGTCAGCCGGGCGGCGAGGAGTTGCTGGAGGGCAGCGAGGATCTTACTGGAGACGCGGTACGCCGCGGGGTGCGCCTGGTCGTCCGCGATACGCGCAATCTGCTGATCGTCGGGCTGCCTCCGGCCATTGCCGCGCAACCTGAGCATGCGGCGACGGTTCAGTACGCCATGCAGCGCGGGATCGCCGCCGCCTTCCAGTTGGAGGAGCAGGAGCTCAGTTCGGAGCGCCTCGGTACCGGCCCGACCACGCGCCTGATCTTCTGGGAGGCGGCAGAGGGTGGTGCGGGGGTGCTGCGGCGTCTGGTCGAGGAACCACGCGCTCTGGCTCGCGTCGCCCTGGCCGCGCTCGCGATCTGCCACTTCAATGCCGATGGCACGGAGGAGCACTCGAACGCTGGTGAGTGCGTGCGGGCCTGCTACCGCTGCCTGCTCTCCTACAGCAACCAGCCCGACCATGCCCTGCTCGACCGGCGCACCGTGCGCGATCTGCTCGTTGCGTTGACTCAGGCTGAGGTGGTTGGTGATGGAACGCGGATGCCGCACGATTGAACGGATGAACGCTGATCACACAACAAACAATGCCGATCCGCGCCCATCCGCGCCATCCGCGCCATCCGCGTGCCATCCCGACTCCAGCGTTGATGGAACGCAGATGCCGCAGATTGAACGGATGAACGCTGATCACACAACAAACAATGCCGATCCGCGCCCATCCGCGCCATCCGCGCCATCCGCGTGCCATCCCGACTCCAGCGTTGATGGAACGCAGATGCCGCAGATTGAACGGATGAACGC
>NZ_NQWI01000129.1 GCF_002532535.1 Candidatus Viridilinea mediisalina | reverse complement strand
CTCCAATCTGCAATCTCCAATCTGCAATCTCCAATCTCCAATCTCCAATCTCCAATCTCCAATCTCCAATCTCCAATGGCATCACACACGCACAAAGGCCGACATGATCACAATGTCGTGTAAGTTGCCGTCGCGATCAATCGCATGACGCGCTAGTTGTCCCTCAACCGCAAATCCTAGACGGCTAAAGATCGCTTGGCCCGCGTTCAGTGCCGCCAACATGTCTACCGTCACTTTGGTAGCCCCAAAATCGCGCGCCTCCTCAACGATCGCTTGGGCTAGTTGCATCCCCAAACCGCTACGCCGGTACGCTGGCTGTACGATTAGTTGGATATTCGCCACATGATTCGACCAACCTGGCATGCGTAGCGCTGCTGTGTAGCCCACAATCTGTTCATCATGGGTGATCGCAACAATTTGACGCCAATGTTCCGCGTTCACTCCGTCAACGAGATGATCAATGATTTGCGGATGGGTAAAATCTTGCTCCAAGTACAGGAGGTCGTTTTTGGGCAACGATTGGCCGAATGTCGCAAGTGCTTCTCGATCCGCGTCGCGTAGATTGCGAATCATTACGGAGCGTCCGTCCTTGAGCGCGACATTGCCTAGCGCGCCGATGCGTTGGGCCATGCTGGTGCCTCCTGTAACAAGTTTCCCTTGAAATGCTTTGGTGCGTGAACTATACCAGCAATAGTTACAACAGAGTTACTTTGGTTGTCAAAACTTTCACCTGAGGTATGATTTCTTTACTCCGTCTGGCAGTGAATGGAACACATCATGGTTTCATTAGGTAAAGGAATCGTTACCCAAAAGTGAACACCTGGGCCGTATAATTACTAGGGATGGATGCGCGGAGGTTCGGAGGCGAGGAGACGAGGAGGCGGGGACGCGAGGAGGCGAGGAGGCGGGGACGCGAGGAGGCGAGGAGGCGGGGACGCGAGGAGGCGAGGACGCGAGGACGCGATACCTTTTGCCTCATGATCCTCAAATGATTGTAAAGTAATCTTTTGCATGCCATAAACCTACTTTCCTACTTCCTACTTTCCTACTTTCCTACTTCCTACTTCCTACTTCCTACTTTCTTCCCTAAAGGAGACCCCGATGGCTACCCCCCTTTTTAGCGAGCATGCTACCCACGTCAGACCAGCCATCCTGGTCGTTGATGATGAGCCTGCAATTACTCGTTCCCTTGCACGGAGTCTGCGTGACCGCTTTACGGTCTTTACTGCGAATACTGCTGCCTCTGCCCTTGAGATTATGGCCAAAGAAGAGATTACGGTCATTCTTACCGATCAGCGCATGCCGGAGTTGAGTGGTGTTCAGTTGTTGGAACGGGCCCGCGATCTGCGCCCCGCTGCCCTTGGTATCCTTATTTCAGGCTATACCGATGCGGCTGCGTTGGTGGATGCGCTCAATTTGGGTAATGTGCGCGGCTTCCTGCCGAAACCTTGGGATGTCCATCAGTTGCGCCGCCAACTCGATCAGGTGCTACGCATTTATCAAGCCGGTTTTCAAGAGGCGCAACAAGAGCAGAGTAATGATGATGAACAGGTTGCTCGGGCTCAGGCCCAAGTCACTGAGTTGCGTACCGCCCTGGAACAGTTGAACCAGGCCCACGCAACGCTGCTCTTTGATCGTTGGGAACGAGCCTTGCGCGATGCCCGCCAAGGCCCTGAACGCATTCCTGTGCCTGAACGCTTTGCCGCTGGCCCCCATCCCCACGAGCCGCCCCTCTCCCAAGCAGCCCCCGAAACCTTTGCTGGCCTCGTGGCGGCCTATGCCGATATTCTCGATCTCGCTGTTGCTGAACGCCATCAGCAACATTCCTATGCCATTGCCGATCAGGTTCGCGCCTTGGGTGAACGTCTTGGTACCCTCTGGGCTGGCCCCCGTGACCTGACAGAGATTCATGCTGCTGCATTGCATTGCCGCACCACCACCGCAACTGCTGCCCAAATGACTACCTATGCCGATGAGGGTCGCTTGGTACTCTCCGAACTGATGGGCGATCTGCTGATCTTCTACCGTGGTTGGCTTGCTGCTGATATGTTACGCCAAGAAGAACTTGAGTCTATGTAATCCCAATTACCGTTGAGCAGTCCTTAGGGGCTAAGGAGCTGTCTGAAAAGCTAGTTGGCACGCGTTGGAGTGCCGGCTTTAGCCGGCTGAAGCCGGCACTCCAACGTCAGCCTATAGACGTTTCAGACAGCCCATTGGTATGCGCTATCTCCTGCTCGTCACTTGTCACTCATAACTGGTACAATCCCCATGCTCGATGCGCCCATTCAACAGGCTGCGCTCCCGTTTGTGCTGCTCGACAGCAATGGGCGTGTCTTGGCGCTCAATGCGGCAATGGAACGCATTGTGGGTCAGATGGCCGCTGTGCTGATCGGCCAGCCGTTTGCCCAGTTGGTTGATCCCTTCAGCCGCGAGAAGGCGGCGTTGATGCTGGCTCAAGCGCTGGAACACGGTAGTGCCGCTGATTGGGAGTTGAACCATCAGCAGCCGATTGGCCCGCCACTGCTGGTCTCCTATAGCGCCTGGACTTGGCGGCCTAGCCCCGCTGGACCGTTGGCCATTGCGGCAATGGGTCAACCCTTGCACGCCGCGCTCTCGTTGACCGCTCAGTTGGCTGCGACCAACCAGCAGCTTGAGGGGGCGCTGTTGCAGCTTGAACGGGCCCACAAAGAACTCAAGGAGGCCCAAACACAGTTGGTGCGCTCCGAGAAGATGCGTGCCCTCGGCCAACTTGTGGCCGGTGTGGCCCATGAGGTGAATACCCCTCTGGCCTTTGTCTCCAATAATCTCGATTTTCTCGCCGATGCGCTGGCTCAACTCCGTGAACTGCATGAGGACTTTGAGCAGGCTCTAGGGGCCGAACACGCTGGCGACACTGGTATGGATGTCGCCCAATTGTGGGCCGATATTGATGAAGTTCTGCCCGAAAGCCGCGAAGGCTTGAACCGCATTGCGGCGATTGTGCAGGCTCTACGTGCCTTTGCGCGCCCCGATGATCCCGGTCTGCAAGCAGCAGATTTGGCCCTGGGTTTCGCTGGTACGGTGCGCATCGCCCGCGCTGCTGCGCCCAATGGCGTTACTATCAATGAAGCCTATGGCCCCCTGCCCCGCGTCGTCTGCAACCCCGGCCAGATCAATCAGGTTGTCCTGAATCTACTCACCAACGCGGTTCAGGCGGTGGGTGATGCGGGTAGTGTAACCTTGAGTACCCAGCAAGAGGGGGCTTGGGCCGTGGTCAGTGTGGTTGATGATGGCGTCGGGATGGACGAGCAGACCCTAGCCCAATTGGGCGAACCATTCTTTACCACACGGCCCTTGGGCTCAGGTACGGGCTTGGGGCTCGCCATTAGCCGTGGCATCGTCGAACGCCACGCCGGACGCCTAGAGTTTCACAGCAGCCCCGGTCAAGGGACGACCACACGTATGCTTTTGCCGCTTGGGGAAGAAAATAGGAAGCAGGAAAGTAGGAAATAGGAAAGCAGGAAGGTTGCGCTGTTGTCTAACTCCTACTTCCTAACTCCTACTTCCTAATTTCCTCAAAGATCTACATCATCAAAGCCGCCATCGAAATCAGCAATACCGCCACTAAACTCCTCCTCGAACACCGGCTGTTCCTCCAGTGCATCCATCTCAGCCGCAAAGGGGTCGCCCATAGAGCTGAGAAAGGCATTGGCAGCCATACTGCCAACAAAGCCCGCTGCAAAGCTCATGAGCAAGGTGCCCGCCATGCCAGAAAGCATCCCGCCCCCAACCTGCTGCTGCGCTTGGGCTGGGTGGTTAGCAAGGGTGCGCTCCATCACCCCAGGGGTACGCATCTCGGCACGGGTGGCGATCCGCGCCATGCGCTGCGGATCGGCATCAGCCCCGGCAGTACTCAGCCGCTCGCTTTCAGGCAATTCGCTGGCCAGCGCTTGCAAGACATACGCACGCTGTTCTGGTGTCAGCCGCGCAAACGCTTCCGCATGGGCCTGTTCAATCGTCTCGGGAGGAGCTGTGCGTAGCATGTAGCGATAACGCTCTAAGGCGATCTCGTTCTCGTCCCTCGCTGCATGACCACCAAGCCGGATTGGCCCTTCACCAAACGAGAGCCGACCGTGTGGCGCTGACTGGTGCGGGTGCTCAGGCTTGCGCCCAAAGAGAAAATCAAAAAGCCCCATGGCTGTCCCTCCTGGCAACTATATTGCCGCTGTAGCTGTTGCCTCATAGGGACGCGTAGCTCATTAGAATGCTTGATAAGAGTGCAAAGCGTTGTCCCTAGTGGCAATTCGTTCTTGGAATTATATCCATAACAAAGCGTTTTGACAAGAGTAAGCATCCCCTATAGGGGGGGAAGCTTTTCTCATGGTGCTATGGGAAGACAGTACCCATGGTAGAATTGTCAAACAGCCATTGGTGACTGTATAACATATGTAGGGGATGATTTCAGGGTACTTTACCGTTTGTGCCATTCGTGTAGTGCCGACTTTAGTCGGCTGAGGTCGCCGACAACCCCCGGATGCCGACTAAAGTCGGCACTACGACGGTAAAGCTGAAAGCGTGTTTCTGAAACCATCCCTAACGCCGATATCTTGTGGGAGGCCGTGTTCGGCTATCGGCTATCGGCTATCGGCTATCGTATTCTGGTGTATGTATGGCGCACTGTGCGCCCCCCATGGGAGGATGAAGAACCTATGGATCAAGCCTGCATTGCAGATCTGCTTGCCCACCCGCGTGTGACTGAGACGCGTGATCACATGCATCATAGTATTCCCAAGCATGATCACATGCTGCGGGTAGCCCGTTACTCGTACATGTTAGCCCCGCTCCTTGGTGCCGATCAGCGCACTGCTGCCCGTGCTGCGATCCTGCACGATCTCGATTCGCGCTTAGGTACCCTGACAACCCACGGGGCCATTGCGGCCCGTGTCGCCGCTGAGTTGGGCGAATCAGAAGCAGTCTCCCTGGCGATTATTAGCCATATGTACCCCTTTGGCCCCCGTCCTACGACCCGCGAAGGCTGGGTGCTTGCAGTTGCCGATAAATTGGCCTCGTTTCGTGATATGACCTATTTTGTTGGCGGGCTCTTTAATGGACGGAGCCTCGCTGAACGCCGCCGCCTCTGTGCGAGCGACCCCTACTATGCTGCGCGTATGGCGAAACGCCGTCGCCGCCGCATGCTCATTAGCCGCCTCTGGCAACGGGGCGGGCGCAAGGCATTGAGTGAACAGGGGAGTTTGTAGTACTACAGAAGGTTCGTAACCACAATGCCCAACAACAAGTTCGCGTTTTTCAATGGTGCGATTGTGCCCATTGAACAGGCTCAGGTGAGCGTGATGACCAATACGCTCAATTATGGAACTGGCTGCTTCGAGGGGATTCGCGGCTATTGGGTGCCTGAAGAGCAGCAGTTGTTCATTTTTCAACTCCAGGCCCATATGGAGCGCTTGCAGCGCTCTTGTCGCATTCTCTTTATGCAGTTGCCCTATAGCACCGCTGAACTGTGCGAGATTACGCTCGATCTGCTGCGCCACGAACAGTTCCGCGAAGATGTCTATATCCGCCCGTTGGTCTACAAGAGTGATCCGGCCATTGCGGTGCAGATGAATGGCCTCACTGATGCCTTTACCCTCTTCGCTGTCGGCTTTGGCCAGTATATCGCTGGTTCAGCCATCCGCGCTTGTGTCTCTTCCTGGCGCCGGATTGACGATAATATCATTCCTTCGCGCGCCAAGGCTTGCGGTGCCTACATCAATTCGGCCCTCGCCAAGACCGAGGCGCTGCTCAATGGCTACGATGAGGCGATTGTGCTCGGCGGCGATGGCCAAGTCGCCGAAGGCAGTGCGGCCAACCTCTTCATTGTGCGTGATGGTGTCCTCATTACCCCTACCGTCAGCAACGATATTCTTGAGGGCATTACGCGCCAAGTCGTCCTAGAATTGGCCCGTGAACGCCTGGGCTTGCAGGTGCGCGAAGCCGCAATTGACCGCACCGAACTCTATGTGGCCGATGAAGCTTTCTTCTGTGGCACTGGTGCCGAGATTAAGCCCATCGTCGAGATTGACCAACGCAAGGTTGGCAATGGCGAAGTTGGCCCGGTGGCCGGAACCCTCGTGCGGCTCTATAGCGATCTGGTGCGCGGGCGTATTCCTGCCTATCGCCAATGGTGTACGCCGGTCTACCTGTAGTTGTGGTCTGTCTTCAGCTCTTGGCGAGGGGAGATCTCGCCTCCTCCAAAAAAGTTTGTTAGTGCGAAGAAGCCCTGGGCTCGTAGAGGGGCGTCGCGTTGGCTGAGCCTGCCGAAGCCAACGTCGCGGCCCAGAACTTTTTCGCGCTAACAAAAGTTTTTTACACGGGGGTTGGGGCGTAGCCCCAACCCCCGCGACAGCAGCGACAACAAGCGTAACTTGGTTACGAACCTTGTCTAAAACGGAATGTCGTCGTCGCTCTCGATCTCCTGGGGCTGGTTGCGTGTAGTGGGCCGAGCAGGTACGCGCGCTGGCGCTGGCTCACGTCCACCTCCGTTGCTTGTGGCGGCCCGCCGCACTGGCTCACCACTTGGCTCGTCTTCGCTCCCATCGTAAGCCGGAACAGCACCACGCTCGCCTTTGCTCGATAGCATGATCATATCTTGGGCAACAACCTCGATGCTGGTTCGCTCGATGTTGTCCCGATCCACCCACTTACGAGTCTGGACACGCCCTTCAATATAGACTCGCATGCCTTTGGTAAGATACTGGTTGCAGATTTCGCCTAGCCGATCCCATGCCACGACCCGGAACCACTCCGTGTCTTCATGGCTTACGCCCTCCCGATCCTTCCATACCCGGTTGCACGCCACCCGAAAGTTGGTCACCGCAGTGCCCTGAGCCGTGTAGCGCATCTCCGGATCCGCACCGAGATGTCCGGTGAACTGAAGCTTGTTTAAGTCCTTCGCCATGGTATACCTCCTGGTTGCACGTAATACGCTTCAACATGCTTGCTGCGATCTCCAGTACCAAAAGACGAACTCACGTTCTCATGTTAGCATGGTTGTTTGTCTTTGTCAAGGGGTGTTGAGAACAATTCAAGCGCATCTCGGCAATCTGCAATCTACAATCTACAATCTGCAATCTGCAATCTGCAATCTACAATCTGCAATCTACAATCTGCAATCTGAAATGGTATAAGGAGCCATATCATGTCACTTTGGCAAAACTACCTAGACGCGCATGAAGCGCGGTTTACTGCTGAGTTGTTGGAATTCCTGCGGATTCCAAGTATTTCGGCGCTGCCCGAGCATGCGCCCGATGTGCAACGGGCCGCTGAGTGGGTGGCGGCGCGGGTGGCGGCTGCTGGTTTGGAGCATGTTGCGATTCTGCCCACCGGCGGCCATCCGGTTGTCTATGCCGATTGGTTGCATGCTCCAGGCAAACCAACTGTGCTGATCTATGGCCATTTTGATGTTCAGCCGGTTGATCCGGTGGAGTTGTGGAGCCATCCGCCCTTTGAACCACACATTGAAGCTGATCGGGTCTATGCACGCGGCGCAAGCGATGATAAGGGTAACATGCTGGTGCCCATCCTGGCCCTTGAGTCCCTGCTCAAGAGTGTGGGGCGCTTGCCGGTGAATGTGAAGCTCTTTTTTGAGGGCCAAGAGGAGATTGGCAGCCCCCAGATTGGGGCCTTCCTGCCGCAACATCGGGATCGCTTTGCGTGCGATCTGGTACTCAGTGCCGATGGGGGCCAGTTTAGTGAGACTGAGCCAATTATTCTGGTGGGCTTGCGCGGGCTTTGTGGCCTCCAAATTGATGTAAAGGCGGCTGCCATTGATCTCCACAGTGGCATGTATGGGGGCATGGTGATGAATCCTATCCATGCGCTCGTGATGCTCTTGGCCTCGATGCGGGCCAACGATGGTGTGATCACTGTGGCGGGCTTCTATGATCAGGTGCGTCCGCTGAGTGCAGCGGATCGTGCCAAGCTTGCGGCGGTGCCCTTTGAGCCTGATGCGCTGAAGCAGGAGTTGCAGGTGCCTGCCCTCTTTGGCGAGGCGGGCTTTAGCCCCTTGGAGGCCAGTTGGGCCCGTCCGACCCTAGAGGTCAATGGGATTTGGGGCGGTTTCCAGGATGCCGGGACAAAGACGGTGCTGCCGAGCGAAGCCCACGCCAAGCTTACCTGTCGGCTCGTGGCCGACCAAGACCCCAACGCTGTGGTAGAATTGCTGCGTGCCCATATTGAGCGCCACAGCCCGCCTGGTGTCACGGTGAGCGTGACGATGCTTGATGCACACGCCTACCCCTATCTTGCCCCTGACGACTTCATTGGCAACCAGGTTGCCCGTGAGGTGCTCCGTGAGCTGTATGGCCGTGAACCCTACGAGGTACGCAGCGGCGGATCCATCCCGGTCTGTACGCTCTTTGCCCAACACCTCGGAGCCTATACCGCTAGTTTTGGCTTTGGGCTCACCGACGAGCGCATCCATTCCCCCGACGAATTCTTCCGGCTCGCCAGTTTCCGCAAGGGCCAGACGGCCTACTGTCGTCTGTTGGAGCGTTTGGGGGTGTAAGGAAATAGGAAATGGGAAATTAGGAGATAGGAAATAGGGCTGAGGCTTCAGATGTTCCTCTGCCCCTCGGTTCTACAAAAAAGCAAACCCTATGTCTACTCGTAACCCTATCACCATTCGCTTCCGCTTCAACCAAGCCACCGGCCAGATCGAACAATTCTTGATTGACGACGGTGATCGCACTGCGCCCGAAGCCTACCACAACCAAATGGCCCAAGCGATTGCCGGGCGGCTTTTTCGACGGCCCCAGATAGCCGATGCGGGCCTTGAGGCAATCGCTGAGGTGCCTGCGAACCTGACAACTGAGGAACTTCGTCAGCGTGAGCAGTGAGCATACGCTGCACCTGCGGGCCCTGCAAGCCCACGAAGCACCACGGAGCGCCGCGTTGTCGCGTGATGCTCAGGGCCTGATCAGCGGCCCCCAAGGGCTTGTGCTGCTCCAGGGGCGCTCACGCCTGCATGCCTTTCTTGCTGCCTTCTCCCATGTGGCTGCGTTGGATACAGGTGTGCAACTTGAAGCCCATCCCGCCGATCAGTTCATCGTGACGCTCCATCCGCCCGCCGATGGCTTTGCCCCAACCCGCTACTATCCGGCTGCCCAAGCGGCCTTGCAGGCTGCCCGCCTCAGCCCGGCACGAGCGCAGCTCTACGTCGGCGACGGGCACTGTTTTGTGCCCTATGCCCATCCCGCTGCACCCCATGGCTATGATGCCCTTGGTCCGCCCCCCGCCGCGCAACGGGTGCTCTTGCAACCCGACCGCCCCCCTTTGTTCTTGCCTGTGCGTCCAGCAGATCTGCTTGAAGCACTGCTGCAAGTGCCACTCTATGCCACAACAGAACGCAAAGGAACGCAATCCAACAGCGTAGCCTTCGCCCCGCTCCCACAACGTGGGAGCGGCGCTGCCCGCTTGGTGAGCCTGTCGAACCAGAGCTTGTCGAAGGGGGTAGGGGGTGAGGGCCAGTTCGGGTATTCCCCACTGGGCCTACTGACCGACCGCCGCGCTACTGCGCTGATTGCTGGCTACCTCCAGCGTCATGGGCTGCGTTACGCACTGCGTTTCCTTACGTGGCACCAGGCCCAAACAAGCCGCGATCTGGCCCTCTTCGACATCATTGCCCATGACGATCAGCGACCTGTGCCGCGTTTTGTCTGTGATTTTATGCAGCGTCTGCCACATACGCTGCTGCTCGCCGACGCACTCGAACCGGCCAGTCTTGAGCATGAACCTGCCCGCCGCGTGCTGCTGCCCCTCGGCCAAGAGACGCCACTCTACCTGCCCCATGTGCAAGAACTGCTCCCGCCCCGCTGCATCCTGATCCAGACTGGAGCCACCTGGGGTTATGCGCTACTCACGGCACCAACGCCGCGCACGCGCATGCAGCAGATCTGCCAGGCCCAGATCAATTTTGCCGCCAGTGCCACCATGAGCTCCAAACCCAGCCCCACCCTGCGGATCCCCCTTGCCCTCTATCCCACTGCCGCAGGCCCTAGCCCCGTGCATGCCCTATTGCTCGACGAGGCCGCGATTGTACGGATCCAACGCATGGTACGGCGGCTACCTGCGCCGCTCCTGGCCCAGATCCGCATTGCTCTAGGCGAGAAACTCGCCCTGCTGTTGGCCAACGACCACACCGTCATCAGTGGCATCCCCCTTGGTCAAGCCCTGGTGCGGAGCAACCCAGCCAATCTTCTGCTGCCGCGTGGCATGCGTCTGCTGCCCGCTCTGCCGCCCGATCTGCTGGTGTCCGCGTTGGGGCTACAAGCGCACCAAGTGACCATCCTTACCCCTACGCGGCGCTATGAGGTAGATAACGAAGCGCTGCAACCCCTCAGCAGCCTGCTCAGTTTCATAGCCCCCCAGCCAACCCAAGCCATCCAGGTGCGCGTCGTGCCCATGCCCGCCCTAGATCTCAGCGGCCTCGAGCTGCGCCCTCAGCAACCACCTGTCATGGTGAGCCCGCCGGAAGCCCCGGCCCAAGCCAAGCGCGGCCTGCTGGCACGGCTACGGCCCCTGTTGCCCAGCGAAGCCCCCTTCAACGGCGACTTCGCCAGCGAACTGCGCCGTCGCGCCCGCGCCTTGGAAGAAGCAGGCGACTACGAACTTGCTGCCGCCTTCTACAGCTACCTGCAAGACGACCAGCGTGCGGCAGTCTGTTACCAACGGATCATAGCGCAAACTGGCAGAGAGCAATGACCCTTACCACCCAACTCACCACCCGCGACCCCGCCAGCGCCAGGTTGCGCTGCGGGCTATGCGCCCAGCGTTGTCTGCTGCCTGAGGGCCAAGTGGGCCGTTGTGGTGCGATCCTGCACCACAATGACCAACTGCACGCTCTCGCGGCAGGGCGGCCCGTGGTCTTGCATGCCGATCCCATCGAGCGCAAGCCGCTCTACCATGTCTTCCCAGGCAGCAGCGTGCTCTCACTCGGCACCATGGGCTGCACGATGAGCTGTAGTTTCTGCCAGAACTGGCGCATTGCCCATGCCCGCCCCGATCCAGAAGAACCCATCATACCAATTACCCTTGAGCATGCCGCATTATCAAGAACGCGAAAGCCCATTGGAACGTCATGTTCGGCAATCTGCAATCGGCAATCTACAATCGTAAATGGTATCACTCCACCCGAAGCGATCATTCGTGCCACCCTAGACCAAGGCTGCAACGGTATCGCTTTTACCTACAACGAGCCAACCATCTACCTCGACTATGCGGCAGAGATCATCCAGTTGGCCCAAGCAGCCGAGTTCTTTTGCATCTTCAAGAGCAATGGCTACATGACGATTGAAGCTCTGGAATTACTACCAAGGTTTGCTGCGATCAACATTGATCTCAAGAGCTTCAGCGATAGCTTCTACCGGCGCATCTGTGGTGCCCGACTGCAACCCGTGCTGGAAGTGATCGAGTATCTGCAGCGGCGCGGCATCTGGCTGGAGGTAACCACCCTGCTCATTCCTAGGCTCAACGATAGCGACGAGGAGCTACGCGCCCTCACGAACTGGCTGGCGGCCCTCAGCCCCGAAATCCCATGGCATGTCTGGCGCTTCCATCCCGATTACCAGCTAACCCATGTGCCTTGGACCCACGTCAATGCCGTCGAGCGGGCCATCAGCATTGGCAGAGCCGCTGGGCTGCGCTACGTCTACGCCAGCAATATCCCAGGCGATCCCAACCAACACACGCGCTGCCCCACCTGTGGCACCCCGCTCATTGAGCGCATCGGCAACAGCACCACCAGCATACGCCTCAATGGGGATCGCTGTACGGCGTGTGGTTGGACGTTACCCGGTAGATTTGGCTAATACCAATTACGATTGCAGATTGTAGATTGTAGATTGCAGATTGTAGATTGTAGATTGTAGATTGCAGATTGTAGATTGCAGATTGTAGATTGTAGATTGTAGATTGTAGATTGTAGATTTCTTACTTCCTATTTCCTAATACCCTATTTCCTTCCCTCATGTACAAAGCGGCGCACACGCTCGCGGAAGGTGGCCGGGTTGCGCCAAGCCAGCAGATGTCCCGCTGCTGCTTCGTAGACCAAGCGCGCCCCACGGATGCCTTGCACAATCATCCGCGCCTGTTCATCGGGCACGAATGGATCCTGGCCACCGTGAAAAACGATCGTTGGCACACTGATCGCCGCAAGACACGGCGCTACCACCGTGCGCTCTACCGCTAGATGTTCAATTGTGCGCTCAATGCTCGCGTTGAGGATGGGCCACCAGGCTTCGCCATGCTGTTTGGCCATGTAACGGTGCCACGCGGGCGTCATGTTGGCCGTGCTGTGGTGGTGTGCATCTACGGTCGCAGTGGTCACTTGACGAAACACACCATCCAAGATGAGCGCCGAGATGCGTTCGGGCACCAGGCAAATGGCGTTGAGCGCACTGATACCGCCTGCACTCATGCCAAAGACTGGCACCGCCTCGCTAAACATGCTGGTCAAGAGATCGGCCAAGGCTTCGCCCTGCATTGCAAAATAGCGCGTGCTAAAGAGACCTGTGGGGCGGGCCGATTGGCCATGGCCTAACAGATCAGGGCTGATGACCCGATGTTCATCGCTAAAACGGGCCGCAAGGCGCACCTGTGTGTTGGCACTGTAGGTGTTGCCATGCAACAGTACCAAAGGTCTTCCAGTGCCAACCTCAAGGTAGTGGATTGAACCATGACGAGTGGTAATGCTTGGCATAGAGTTCTCCTAAGAAGCTGTCTGAAAAGCTAGTGGGCACGCGTTGGAGTGCCGGCTTTAGCCGGCTGAAGCCGGTAAGAAGCTGTCTGAAAAGCTAGTGGGCACGCGTTGGAGTGCCGGCTTTAGCCGGCTGAAGCCGGCACTCCAACGCCAGTTCATAGACTTTTCAGACA
>NZ_NQWI01000007.1 GCF_002532535.1 Candidatus Viridilinea mediisalina | reverse complement strand
GATAGGAGATAGGAGATAGGAGATAGGAGATAGGAGATAGGAGATAGGAGATAGGAGATAGGAGATAGGAGATAGGAGATAGGAACGCGTTCTCGTTGATGTTGTGATCTCTTTCTGGTCTACCGTTTGCCACGCAAGCGCTCTAAGGCATGGTGGAGATCAGCGGGTAGGGGGGTGCTAAATTCACGCCAAACGGCATCGCGTGGGTGGTAGAAGCCCAAGCGTTGTGCATGCAAAAATTGGCGTGTTAGGCCGAAACTGGGCCGCTGGCGCTGCCCCCCATACATGGGATCGCCCAGGATAGGCCGGTTGCGATGAAGCATGTGGACACGAATTTGATGGGTACGCCCGGTTTCGAGGCGTAGTTCAAGCAGACTGTAGGCTCCCAGTTCTTCCAAGACGCGGTAGTGGGTACGCGCCGGGCGCGCTTTAGGGCTATGGCTCACCACCATGCGCACCCGATCAGTGGCATGGCGTGCAATCGGGGCATCAATCACGCCGAGTGGTTCGCGGAAATGGCCCTCGACCACCGCCAGATAGAGCTTGAGCATCGTGCGGGCTCGTTGCTGTTCGGTGAGCGCTTGCAGTGCTAGATCATGGCGCGCCACCACCAGCAACCCGGAGGTACCTTGATCGAGCCGATGGACAATCCCAGGCCGCAGGCTGCCACCCGTCTGCATATCGGGGTAGCGGGCCAAGAGCGCATTGACGAGCGTCCCGCCGCTATGCCCAGGGGCAGGATGGACAACCATACCGGCTGGTTTATCTACGACCACAATATCGCTATCTTCATGGACTACATGCAATGGGATGGCTTCAGGGATGAGTTGGGTTGGCTGAGGCGGCGGGAGTTGCACCTGCACCCGTTCACCACCACGCAAATTCAGGCTCGCCCGCGCCAAGCGCCCATTCACAGTCACATGGCCCTCACCAATCAACTGTTGGGCAAAAGAGCGCGAGAGATCGGCCACCGTACGCGCCACAAAGCGATCCAAGCGCTCACCGGCGGCGTCGGAGGTAACATAGAGTTCAATGGTGTCAGTCTGATACATCACGACTCAGCAGTTCACGCAGGAGGCCGTCATCACGAGGAACCGGGCGGGCAACGGGTGGCTCATCGCCAATAAAGATCAGATAGAAGGCCAAGATGGTCACGCCCAGCGTGATCCCACTATCAGCAACATTAAAGACCGGCCACCAGCCCACGCTAATAAAATCCACCACATAACCCAAGCGTATCCGGTCGGCAATATTCCCAAGGGCACCCCCAGCGATCATACCCAAGCCAAGTTGGATACTCAAACTCTGGTTGGGCAGGTGGTAGGCATAGGCATAGAGCAGACCAAGGGTAATCAGGATTGACGTGAAGGTAAAGAATTGCGACATATCGGGGAAGAGCCCAAAGGCCACCCCCGTATTGCGCGAATAGATCAGCGTGAGCCAGTCGCCCATGAGGACAATGCTACGCTGGTTTGGAATGGGGCCAAGCGTAGTGAAGATCCAAAGTTTACTGAGTTGATCAGCGAGGAAGATACACAGACCCAAAAGGAGCGGTAGCAACCAACGCTGGCTCGGACGAAGACTCATTGTGGCCTCAGGGCTTGGTTGGTACCTTGTGGACGCGGGCCAAGATCGTCGCGGATAATCTGGAACATAAGCATTGCAGCACCGATGCAGATGAAGCTATCGGCAAGGTTGAAGATTGGCCACCAACCCACTTGGATAAAATCCACCACATAGCCCAAACGGATGCGATCAATCACATTGCCCAACGCCCCACCCAAAATGAAGCCCATGGTCAATTGGGCCGAAAGGCGCTGATGAGGCATCTGGGTGCGGTAAAAATAGATAGCACCAGCGATGATCAGCAGGGCAATGATCGTCAAAATCTCGGAATGTCCCTGGAACAGACTAAAAGCTACCCCCGTATTGTGGGAGTAGGCGATGCGCATATGGTTACCAACTGGGATAAACGCCGTCATCGTCTCTGGCCCAAGCGCCTGAGCCACCCACCATTTACTCACCTGATCGAAGATGATCGCCATCCCCGCTACGCCCGCCGGCATCATCCAGACACGCTGGTTTTGTTGCTGCACGCTCTGCTTCTCCTCCCTTCTTTGGGCGTTACGCCGATTGCCAGATTGAGGCGAAGCCTCCTCCCGAAGAATTGCTGTTTCCTGCGTTTTGGCGGCAAAGCCGCCAAAACGCAGGAAACAGCGAGTTTGGGGCAAAGCCTCTTCAAGCGGATGCTATACAGGTATTATATAGTACTCCTCCAATATTTGTGAAGGAAAAAGCATTCTTTGCCGCAGACGATCGAGCGCTTCACCATGCTTTGCACAGCCCGCTCAACGTGCTATAATGACACCGAGTATCGTCTGTAGCGACGCCGATTGCGTATGCACGAAACATAAGGTATACCCATGGCGTGCGCTGCTCCTTGGCTAGATCACGGAGATGTTCGAGCGTGAAGATTACTACCACGAAACTGCCGCACAGTCTGGTTTCAATGCAGATTGAGTTGGATAAAGATCGCTTTGAGCGGGGGCTCGATCAGGCTGCCCGCCGGTTGGCGCAGAAATAC
Organism: Candidatus Viridilinea mediisalina; assembly: GCF_002532535.1. Classification (GTDB taxonomy): domain Bacteria; phylum Chloroflexota; class Chloroflexia; order Chloroflexales; family Chloroflexaceae; genus Viridilinea; species Viridilinea mediisalina. The sequence goes on along the minus strand of NZ_NQWI01000007.1, from coordinate 91,898 downwards.
CCCATCCATGGCTTTCGTCCTGGCAAAGCGCCACGCTTTATGATTGAGCGTACCTTCGGACGCCAGGAGTTGATTAAGGAAGCAACCGAGGATTTGGTGAAGAAGGCGGTTCGTGACGCGCTTGAACGTGAACAGATCAACCCCATCGGGCCACTTGAGTTTAATGAACTCTCATCAATGGAGCCCTTCATCTTCAAGGTTACTGTGCCGGTTGAACCGACCGTTCAGATTGGCGACTACCGTGCGCTGCGTGTGCCGCTCGACATCCCTGCGTTGGAAGAAGAACAGCTTCAGCGCGCCATGGATAAGATTCTTGATCGCCATGTGGCGCTCAAAGAGCTTGATGAACCCCGCCCCGCTCAAGAGGGCGACCAACTTGAGGTGCGCTTAGATACCTTGGTTGATGGCGAACCGCTCGACCAGCGCGAGCCCGATGCCCCCGCCCCTGAACAGACGCTCGATCTGGTTGAGGGGCGCTTGGTTGATGAACTCTACCAAGGGCTGTTGGGTGTTACGGTTGGTAACACGGTTGAGGTGAAAGCGGCTATGCCCGATGATCACCCCCAGGAACAGGTGCGTGGCAAAGAGGTTGTCTTTAAGGTTGAAGTCCTTGGCATGCAAGAGCGGATCTTGCCCGCATGGGAAGAACTTCCCGCCCTTGAAGAGTTTGAAGGTAGCCTTGAGGAGTTGCGTGCCAAGACCCGCACGGAACTTGAAGCGTCACTGCGTGATGGGGCTGAACGTAAGACGATTGATGCCTTCATTGATCAACTGGTGCAACAGACCACCTTCGATGTTCCTGATGTGATGGTTGAGAACTATGCCAATACCTTGCTTGAAGAGCAGGGGCAACAGTTTGCTCGTTATGGCATCACGCTTGAACAGATGTTGGAATATCGCGGTCAGTCGCGGGAACAGGCTCTCAAGACGCTACTGCCTGAGGCTGAACGGCGTGTGAAGATCACCTTGACCCTCCATGAGTTGTTGCGCCAAGAGAACATCGTACTCTCTGAAGAGGAGCTTGAGGCCGAACAGGAACGGTTGCTGCTTGATTATGAAGGTGAGCAGCGTGAACAAGTTGCCAAGCTGTTCAATGAGCAGATGCGCGAGATGATTGCCCACGCGGCCCTCGACCGTAAGCTGCGTGCCCATATCTTGACCCTAGCGACCGCCGAGGTAGCGCCCGCTGAGTAATACCATTTACAATTGCAGATTGTAGATTGCAGATTGTAGATTGCCGAACATGGCGTCCCAATGGGCTTTCGCGTTCTTGATAATGCGGCATGTTCAAGGGTAATTGGTGTAAGCTGCTGGCAGCATAGTACGCCCCCGTAGCCGATTCAAGGTATGCCAGATCCAGCCCTGCTTGACGAAATGAGGAACTCATGAATTGGATGTCGCCCGCTGGCCCTGAAGCGCTCATTCCTATGGTGGTTGAGAGTACCAGCCGTGGCGAGCGCGCCTTCGATATCTATTCGCGCTTGCTCAAAGAGCGGATTATTATTCTGGGTACCCCGATTGAGGATCAGATTGCGAACCTGATTGTGGCCCAGTTGCTCTTCCTTGAGAGTGAAGACCCGGATCGTGACATTTGGCTCTATGTCAATAGCCCAGGCGGTTCGGTTACCGCTGGCTTGGCGATCTACGATACGATGCGCCATATTCGCCCCGATATTGCGACAGTCTGTGTCGGTATGGCTGGCAGTATGGCTACCCCCATTCTCGCCGGGGGCGCAAAAGGGAAACGCTATAGCCTGCCCCACTCGACGATCCATATGCACCCTGCTGGCGGCGGTGCCCGTGGCTATGCCCCCGATGTCGAGATTATGGCGAAAGAGTTGCTGCGTATGCAGCAGGTTGTCCGCGAATTGCTCTCTAAGGATACCGGCCAGAGTGTTGAGCGGATTGCCAAAGACTTTGATCGCGATCTCTTCATGACCCCCGAACAGGCGAAAGAGTATGGGATCATTGATGAGATTCTGAATCGTGATGATGCCGCCGAGAAGAAGTAAACCAGCATAGTTCCTGACGCATGGGAGACGACAGATGACCCGTTCTCGAAATAGCGGCAGTCGCGGTGCCTATGTCTGCTCGTTCTGTGGCCGCGGGCAGGATGAGGTGCAACGCCTCATCGCTGGGCCGGGTACCGTGTTCATTTGTGATGAGTGCGTTGCCCTCTGTAGCGCGATCATTGCAGAAGAGACTGAACAGCAGATGGCCGCACCGCGCCGTAATGTCCCTCCGGGTCCGGCGCGCCTCCCTACCCCCCGTAAGCTGCGCGAAAAGCTTGACCAGTATGTGGTTGGGCAAGATCGGGCGAAGGTTGTCCTTTCAGTAGCCGTCTATAACCACTATAAACGCATTCGGGCCGGCTCGAAGATTGATGATGTCGAGATTAGTAAGAGTAATATCCTCTTGCTTGGCCCTACTGGTAGTGGTAAAACGTTGCTGGCGCAAACTCTCGCCCGCATCCTCGATGTGCCCTTTGCCATTGCTGATGCTACTGCACTGACTGAAGCGGGCTATGTGGGTGAGGATGTGGAGAATATTCTGCTGCGCCTTATCCAAGCTGCTGATGGTGATGTTGAACGGGCCCAGACCGGCATCATCTATATTGATGAGATTGATAAGATTGCCCGTAAGTCCGACAATCCATCAATTACCCGTGATGTCTCTGGTGAGGGTGTGCAGCAGGCGCTGCTCAAGATTCTGGAAGGTGGCCTGGCCCACGTTCCGCCCCTGCCCGGACGCAAGCATCCCCAACAGGAGTATATCTCCTTCGATACCACCAATGTCCTCTTTGTCTGCGGCGGTGCCTTCGAGGGCATCGAAGAGGTGATTAGTAAACGTCTGCGCGGCAAGCATGTGATGGGCTTTGGTGGGGAGCAAGCGGGTGCGACGAGTGAAGAACATACTGCGTTGATTGCCCAGATTGCCCCCGATGACCTGATGCGCTATGGCTTTATTCCTGAATTCATTGGCCGTCTGCCTGTGGTGGTGGGCCTTGAACCGCTAACCCGTGAGGCGATGTTCCGGATCCTCACTGAGCCGCGCAATGCCGTGATCAAGCAGTACCAGAAGTTACTCGCCCTCGATCATTGTGAGCTTGAGTTTACCCAGGATGGCATTGAGGCAATTGTTGAACGGGCTATGCAGGCTAAAACTGGTGCCCGTGCCCTCCGCAGTATCGTTGAAGAGGTGCTGCTTGAGGTGATGTATGAGGTGCCTACCCAAGAGCATATTGGACGCTGTATCATCAATGCCGAAGTGGTCGCCCGGCGTGGCCATCCTATCCTGATGCCCCGCACCGACCGCTCCGATTATCGCCGTCGCCTTGATGAAGCTGTCTGATTACCTATTTCCCGCCTATGCCACCTATTCGCCATATCGCTGAACGTAACCAAGATGAGAACCATCCGCCCCGTCGGATTCTTGTCGCTGATGATGATCCCTCGATAGCGACACTCATCCAGTTGACCCTGAATGGGCCGCGCTATGAGGTGGTTGCAGCGTCCAATGGGCTTGAGGCGCTCACGCTCTTTGCCGAGCAGTCATTCGATATGGTTGTGCTTGATGTGATGATGCCCTATGTAGATGGCTTCGATGCCTGTCAGCGTATTCGTGACCAGAGCGATATTCCCATTGTCATTCTGACAAGCCGCGATGGCACCGATGACGTTGTGCATGGCTTTGAACTGGGGGCCGATGACTATATCACGAAGCCCTTCCGTACCGCTGAGTTGCTGGCCCGCGTCGAAGCGATCTTGCGGCGCGTTGAGGGCTATAAGTCACGCCTTGCCCCGCCAGTGGTGCGGGTTGGCCCAATTGAGATTGATGCACCGCGCCACCGGGTCACCGTGCGCGGCCAAGAGGTCAATCTGACCCCCATGGAGTTTGAATTGCTCTACTTCCTCGCGGCCAACGCCGGTCAGGTCTTCGACCGCGAGGCGCTCTTTCGTGAAGTGTGGGGCTATGATTACGTTGGTGAAACTAACCTCGTTGATGTGTGTGTGCGCCGTCTGCGCGAAAAGATTGAAGAGACGCCCTCGCGCCCTCGTCTGATTGTGACGATTCGCGGCGTTGGCTATAAACTGTCCGAAGGGTAAGCCCCCATGAGCGACCTGCTCCACGTCTCGCAACATCCACTGGTGCTGCATAAGTTGGCCCTGCTACGCAGTAGCTTTACCGAACCTAAGAAGTTCCGCGAATTGGTGCATGAGTTGTCGCAGTTGCTCTTCTATGAAGCAACTGAGGATTTGGCGCTTGCCCCCTTAACGGTGCAAACCCCCCTTGCCCCCTGTCAGGGCTATGAGGTTTCTGAACAGGTGGGAATCATCCCGATCCTGCGCGCCGGCTTGGGCATGGCCGAGGCCATTATTGATCTCTTACCAACGGTTCATGTCTGGCACCTGGGGCTCTACCGCGACCACGAAACGCTCCAGCCGGTCACCTATTACAATAAGCTGCCCAATGAGCCCGATATTGACCTCTCGCTCATTCTCGATCCGATGCTGGCAACCGGCGGATCCGCCATTGCGGCGGTAGATATTCTTAAAGCCTGGGGCGCTCGACGCATCAAATTCGTGGGCCTACTCGCTGCACCCGAAGGGGTGGCAGCGCTTCACTACGCCCACCCCGATGTGGACATCCACCTCGCTGCGGTGGATAGCCACCTCAACGAGCAGGGCTATATTGTGCCGGGTTTGGGTGATGCGGGCGATCGGCAATTTGGGACTGGGTAGGGCGAGAGAGGTTTGAGAGAATTTTACCACAGAGGCACAGAGGGCACAGAGGGTTGAGAGGGTTTTGCGACACCTTCTGGTGTCGCAAGCCTATGTTCTGTTTTCTATTTTCTCGTTTCTGTATCCTTCTCTCAAAAACCTCTATGCTCTCGGTGCCTCTGTGGAGAAACCCTCTGGCTCCTCTGTACTCTAACTAAACCACCATGATCACGCTCGCTCTCACCACCACGTTCGTGGTTGCGTTTGTTGTCACGCTGCTGCTCACCCCGCCGCTGCTGCGTCTGAGTGAGCGTGAGGGCTGGGTGGCCCAACCGGGGCCGCGCCATATCCATCGGCGGCCGACACCGACTGTGGGTGGGGTGGCGATAATCGCGGGATTTGCGGCGGCGCTGCTCCTTAGCTTTGGGCTTGAGGCGCTCGATCCCAGGTTGCAGCGCTCACCCTTTGAGGCGATGCGCTTGGGCCTGTTGCTCGCTGGTGCAAGCCTCGTTGCTCTTGTTAGCCTCTTGGATGATCTGTATGATTTGCCGGTGCTGCCGCGCTTACTTGTGCAGATCTTGGCCGCTTTGGTGGCGCTTGGCCCCTATGTGTGGCAGCAGAGCCTTGAGCCAGAGGCTTGGGGCATTGTGCTGACTGCGTTCAATTTTCCCTTTGTGCAACAGGTGCATCTGCATAACCTTAGCCCTTGGCTGGCGATAGGCGCAACTGTCTTTTGGATCGTTGGTATGCAGAATATGGTCAATTGGGCCGATGGGCTTGATGGGCTTGCCGGTGGCATAACCCTGATTGCAGCGCTTGTTCTGGCGCTGCACACGCTCACGCTTGATCCGCCCCAGCATACCATCGCCTTCCTACCTTTGGCTTTAGCAGGAGCATGTGCTGGCTTTTTGATCTTCAATTTTCACCCTGCCCGCACCTTTATGGGTGACGTGGGGGCGATGACGCTCGGCTATATCTTGGGGGTGAGTGCGATCATCGGTGGGGCCAAGCTGGCCACGGCGCTACTCGTCATGGGCCTGCCGTTGATTGATATGGCCTGGCTGATTCTGACGCGCACGCTGCGGGGTGGTTCAGCCGCACAGTCCGGGCGCGATCACCTGCACCACCGTCTGCTCGATCTGGGTATGAGCCAACGCCAGGTGGTGTTGAGCTACTATGCGCTGAGTGCTGCCTTTGGTGCCATCGCACTCTTGCCTATCTCACCCCTATTCAAACTCTTGGCCTTGCTCATGCTGGGCCTCTTGGTCTTCAGCGTGATCCTGTTTGCTGCTCGCCAAACCGCAACGCCCAGGGGCGGGGTTCGGGGCGGGCTGTGACCATACGCATTAAATTTAGGGCGGCAGCCCTAAAACCCGCTTTGGGGCTACGCCCCAGACCCAGTTTTTTGTTCCGTGTTGGCGGCGAAGCCGCCAACACGGAACAACAAGAGTTTTTGCTAGCGCGAAAAAGCTCTGGGCCGCGCCGCTTGGCTTCGACAGGCTCAGCCAGCGGCGCGGTGGCTGAGCCTGTCGAAGCCACCGCGAGGTCGCCTGCCAACCCAAGGCTTTTTCGCGCTAACGAGTTTTTTTGGGGAGGCGAAGCCGCCCCCACCCCCCACCGGGGGTTTAACGTAAGGATCACAGTTTGTATCAAGGATACAAACGACAACGTTTATATTTCGTGCAATCCAACCAAGCCCTAACGCAAGGTAACGAGCGCAAATTGGGGTACAATGGCGGCAGCAAACAGTAGCAGTCAATGTGTGGACTGGATGGTTCAATGTAGAACCTTTTCGTAGCGTCTGCTTGGGTAGATCGGTGCAGTGTCTAGCGCCTCGGCCCCAACGACAGCGCTATGCAGCATCGTCCCATTCTTGCGGAAAGGAACTACCTCATGACTCCCACCGATGTCGCTCAGCAAACCTATTTGGAGAACCGGCTGGAGACGCTTGTTGATAGCCAGATGGATGTGGTTCATGCAGCCATCGCGGCGCGGCGCTATTTTGAGACTTTGCCCAAGCAGCGTTTGTGTCCCAAAGAGATTGCGCGCCTAGAGCATTGCGCCTTGGAGGCCGAGCGCCGCAGTTATCATCTGACGCGGGCGATTGCCGCTGTCGGTGCCGAGCTTGCGTTGTACCGTTAGGGCATCAGAAACGAGGATGCGTGAGGCGAAGCGGCGAGGGCTTTGCATCCTCGCGTCCTCAAATCATTCCTAAGTTCAATACCTTTCAATTAAGCTCGCGCAAAGCCGCAAAGGTTTGGCACTCATATGCAAAAAAACTTTGCGCCCTTGCGCCTTTGCGTCAAGAAGCCCGTCGTATTTGAAAAGTATTGTCCCTAAGTTCCTACTCGATCACACGCCCTACCGCCGAGCTTTGGGTGGCCCGATTTGGCAAAGCCAAGAGCCAGTGTTCGAGTGCCCCCAGGCTGACGAGCGTTGCGAGGAGCGCAAGGCTTACACCCATGGCTTCGTAGCGATGGGTGTGAGCGGCCATCCAGAGCATAATGGCCAAGAGGGTGAGTACCGAGACTGTGGGAATAAAGAAGAAGTTGGTTGCCCGCCGCCGCCAATAGCTGCCCAAGTAACGCAGATGGGGCGGGAAGAGTTCAACATTCAGCGTCGGCACGCCGAGTAGCACATTCAGCTTGGCGCTGTGCTGCATGGCCCAACTGAGCATAAAGACCATTAGGCCCATCATGTTGTGACCGTCGCTCAGGAGCCAGAGCATAAAGATGAGTTCAAGCAGCACGGCTAACTCGTGGTAGAGGTGTGTGCCTAAGGCATAGCCAAAGCGTGTGAAGCCGCGTGCATGCGACGGGCAGGCCCGTTGCCACGGCCCGGTAAGTACGTTGCTGTAGAAGGCGAGTTCGTGCCAGGCCCAAATGAGCGTCCCGGCCAAGAAGGCGCGGTAGATGCCGAGGATGCTGGCATCGTTGCGTACCGCCCAGAGTTCGTGATGGGCAAAGCCGAGTAGAGGCAACGCGAGCAGTAGCGCTACCCGCCCAGCCCACGGCCCGCGCCGGTTCAACAGCGCCACCAACAGGGTCAGCCCGGCCCAGAGTGCCATCGCGGTGATGGGGGGAAAGACGTAGATCTGGGTCCATGCAGGCAGCAGATTGGACATTGTGGGCACCCTCTTAGAGGCTGTCTGAAAAGCTCGTGGGCAGGCGTTGGAGTGCCGGCTTTAGCCGGCTAAAGCCGGCACTCCAACGCCAGTTCATAGAATTTTCAGACAGCCTCTTAGCATGAGGATGCGAGGGAACCAGGTTCCCTCGCATCCTCCTCGGCTGTTCAAATGGTAACATGATGCCATAAAGGGTGTCAATGCTCGCGGATGGACCCCGACATGGCTGCTGCCACCACGAGGCCCAAGAGGATGGCAAGGGCCCCAAAGCTGAAGGTCTCGCTGATGACGGCGCTGGCAATGTTCATCAGGAAGAGTGCGGGATCGCTCCAGACTAAGGGATCATCTGCACCAGCGCGGCGCAAGGCATCTTGGCGCTGCACGCCCCACATGGTTAAGAGCGCCACCCCAATGGTCATGCCGACGAGCCGCAGGGCGATGACGATGGCCGCAACGCCTCCGCGCCGGTCGCGGGTGGCTGCGCGAATGACCGCGTCGGCGGCGGGGGCGATCACGAGGCCCAGCCCCAGACCAGTCACAATGAGTTGGAAGACCATGATTTGGTAGCTACTGAGCGCGTTCCAGCCGCTCATGAACAGGTAGCCGCTACCCGCGAGGGCGAGGCCCAACATCACAACCGGACGGTCGCCCCAACGCCCGGCAAGGAAACCACCCGGTAGCGCGGCTACGGCCATGCTTAAGGTGAGGGCCGACAGCACCCAACCAGTATCCCATGCGGCGCGGCGCAGCACTTCGGGGTCGTGGGCTTCAAAGAGCAGCAGGCGGGTATTGATGAAGAGGGGCACATTGGTAATGGCTAGAGCCAGCGCAAACCCCACCAGCACATTCACGAGACATGCCGCCGCCGCCGAGCGGTCGCGGAAGAGGCGTAGATCAAGCAGGGGATCGCGGGCACGCCGCTCCCACCAGACAAAGAGCGCCAGCAAGATGATGGCCAATCCGACCATTGGCAGGGCGTAGGGCGGTGGGCCAACCCGCTCACCATAGAAATCGGTTGCACCCAGTTCAGCACCGGCGGCCAAGCCCAGATTGAGCGCCGTGAGGCTGGCGCTGATCAGCAGAGTCCCGAGCCAATCGAAGCTGCCACTGCTGCGGCGTTGGGGCACATGGCGCAGCGCCCACCAGGTCAGTACCAGGGCCACGAGACCAATGGGCAGATTGATCCAGAAGAGCAAACGCCAATCATCAAAAATTCGCATCAGCACGCCACCATAGAGGTGGCCCACCATCCAACCCGCCGTATCCACAGCCCCAATGAAGCCCAAAGCGGCTGCCCGTGCCGTTGGCGGAAAGATGTCACTCACCAGCGCCATGCTCACCGGCACGAGCGCTCCTGCGCCCAGGGCTTGCACCACGCGCCCAAAGATCAGCCACGCTAGGCTGGGGGCCGTAGCCACCTGCACAGAGCCCACCAGAAAGATCACGAGGCACACCATGTAGACACTGCGTCGGCCCAACAGATCAGAGAGGCGTCCTACAAAGATCATACTGACGGTATAGGCCAACAGGTAGCCGGTTACCACCCACGAAGCCCGTCCCAACTCGGTATCGAGTGAGAGTTGCAGGTCGAGCATAATTTTGGGCAACACCGCACTGACCACCGTCAGATCGACCGCCCCAACAAAGATGGCCACCGAGACAAGGATTAGGGTTAGGCGCGGATCAACGGATGCTTTGGGGGAATCTGTATGCATGGGGGGTGGTGCGGTGGCTCGGTGGCTCGGTGGCTTCGACAGGCTCAGCCACCGAGCCCGCGTGACGCTGGCTGAGCCTGTCGAAGCCAGCTTGTCGAAGCTAGCCTGTCAAAGCCAGCCTGTCGAAGCCAGCTTGTCGAAGCCACAACGAACTTTTTTGCGCTAACAGCTTTCTTTCTTCCGGTTTGGCGGCTTCGCCGCCAAACCGGAAGAAAGAAAGCGAGTTTGGGGCGTAGCCTCAACGTAGCCCTACTCACACACAATGGGCGCACGGACATCCACATGCTTGCCATAATCGCGGAACATGAGCGTCCAAGTGGTCGCTTCGTCCGTTTCTGGGGGGCCATCAACCAAGACGAGCTGGGTGAGTTGTAGGCTCTCACGGTCGGCCCAGAGCTCAACGCTGACCTGAGCGCGGCCTAATAGCCCGAGGCTAATGCTTTGGAGCTGTTCGGCATCCATGACTCCACGCAGGTGGTAGTGTTCACGGCCAGCGAGTTGCTCATAGCCGACCAGTTCAACCTGATCGAAACCCTCTTGCAGCAGATACTCAATCCCTTGGTCGGGGGCGAAGAGGATGGCGGGATCAAAGCTCAGATCGGGGTCTACGCAGACCCACTGGCGCGTAAGGGGGTTGGTCAGATACTGGCGGCCCTCAAATGAGACCGTGCGCAGCTCGGATACCGCTGTTGCGCCCACGGTTACCTGAAGCAAGGCCAGCACCCCATCGGGGCGTTGCAGGTCACCCTGCATGCGGTTGAGCAGCATCAAACCAGCGCTATCAAGGGCAACCGGATAGCCACTCAGAGTCAACTCAAAGCCAACACTCTGGCTCGCCAGGGTGGCACGTCCAATCGCCGCACTCAACTCACGAGGGGTTGGCGTAGGGGTCAGGGCAGCGTCATCAGGTGGTGTAGCCTCGCTGGTGCAGGCAGCAAGGATGAGGGTGAGGCAGAAGAGCAGAATGAGTTGGGGGATATTATGTTGATTGTAACCAGTCTTCAACATGTTGCTCACTGCTCAAGCTCAGGCTGATCGCGCTCTGCCATAAAATCATCAGAAAAGAGGGCAAGACTCTCAATGAGCGGATCCCAAGATTCTTTTTCAGGAATCAACATGACCGCATTTCCCATTCTTTTTAGATATACTTTTGAACCATGAAAACGATACTCTTTTGGTAAACGAACAGCCTGATTTTTGCCATTCTGAAAAAGCTTTGCGGTATCCATTGCTCTGCTCCAAGATATGGCTTCAGTTGGAGGAAGTATACGCCTAGCATGATGATTTAGCAAGGTTACATCATGGGTGATGAAGCACCCTCACCCACCCCGCGCCGCCCGCTTCTCCGCCAGTCCTAAACGGACAACGACCAGTCCTCAGTGATCAAACCAGGCACAAGGCCAAAATCGCGCTGGTTTCGTGTCGCTAGGGTCGCTTGTCTCGTGAGGCAGATCGCAGCAATACGGAGATCCTGGGTGCCAATGCGGATTCCTTGTCGGCGCAACATATCGAATTGTGCGGCTGCAGCCGCATCATAGGACAGGATCTGAACTGTAGCAAAGAACTGCATAGCCTCGCGGAGTCGTTCATATTCACGGGCAGCGTCAATCTGAGTTTTTGCTCGTCGAATGACCGCCAGCCGACCTTGCAACTGTTCATCCACCGTGATAATCGTCACGGCCCTCTGTGCAACAGGGATCGATCTCAGGCGGGTTATCACGAGCGAATGCCCACGTTGCAACAACGATAGGTGATCGGTATCCAGAATGTAGAGCGGATTCATGGATCGGTATGCTCCGCATCAATTGCGGCCCGATATTCGGCCATCGCTTGTTGAAACGCATCCCACGAGGGATCATGCGCCCAGATGCCAGCCGTACGCAGCCAGGGGTCATCTGACGGAACAGTCGGCAGGGGCACATCAACCTGGACGATATGGCTGTGGGCATGCAACTCGGCTAGGGTCGTTCGCAGCGCCGCAATCGCTTCAGCTTCGCTTGCCCCCGAAGCAACCACGTTTGCAAGCGCCAGGGCACGGGCTGAGTAACGATTATCTGCGTGGCGTGTGATCAGGACAGATGTGGTCATCATGCACCTCGGTAGCTCATGATGTAACGGCAGTTGTTCTCTCTTGTTTGTCTGGCACGCACAGTATAGCTTACCATGCGCTTCTGAAGCTACGGATGGCTCACGAATCATGGGTGTACGAGCTACCCCTCTAGCAACTCCATATGCTGAATCTTTGCGAGGGCGAAGGTTCGCACATCTTGGCGCAGTTCACAGAAGGCACGCAGGTAGGTGCCGTTGCGCTCTTGGGTGAGGTAGTGGGGATAGATGATTCGTGCGGTAGGTTCGGGGGTGCTGCGCGAGCTATAGATGATGCGTAGGGGGCGCTGGGTCGCTAGAGCGGCAGCAATGAGGGGAGGCGGCTCTGGTTCGGGGTCGTCGGGGCGCAGGCCACGCTCGAAGCGCAGGGCAGCGGTGAGGGTCGTGATGCCCTGTGCGGCCATGAGTTCGCGCAGGTGGTGGAAGAGCGCCCGCATAGCCAAGACATCGGCCATGGCGCGGTGGCTTGGGCGTAGCAGCCCCAACTCACTACAGAGGGCGGTGAGGTTATAGGATTGGCAGCGCAGCAGACGCCGAGCCAAGATGAGCGTATCGAGGCTTGGCTCGTTCAGGCGGGGCTGACCGAGGGCGACAAGCTCATGGTTGAGGAAGGCGAGATCGAAGGCGAGGTTATGGCCCACGGCGACAGCCGCAGTGCTGAGTTCAACCACGCTGGGAGCGACGCTAGCAAAGGGTGGAGCGTTTGCGAGTTGTGCATCGTTCAGCCCATTCACCGCTGCTGCCTTGGGATCGAGCGGACGGCCTGGATTGAGGAGCGCATCGAGTTGGCCCTCTTCCCGACCGGCCCGCTCGCGCAGCATGGCCACTTCACAGATACGATGGCCAAACTGAGGATTGAGCCCAGTTGTTTCAAGATCAATAAAGACCAACGGGAGATCACTGAGGGGAGTGCTATGCAGATGGCTCATGGAGCCACCGGCACAGCATTGGCCACTTCAGGCGGAATACCCAAGAGGCTCGAGACGACCCAACCCTCATCGTTACGCACGGTACGCACTTCGTACCAATCGCCCGCCTCGGTACGGCTCAAGAGTTGCACCACCTCATTCAGATTGACCGTACCGATCTGATTAGCTCCGGGGATGGGTTCATCAACAACTGAGCCAGCGATAAAGACCGTCACCACATTGGCAACCGGAACTTGCAGACCGGGCGGCACACTGATCAGGCTCACAGAGACCCAACCCACCTCATCGCGCACGGTACGCACCAGATACCAGAGGGCATTGGGGGTACGCTCAAGCACCTGCACCTGCTCGCCAGCATTGATGCCACCAACCACATTATCGGCAAGGAAGGGGAGGCCGCGCACATTACCGCCATTGGTCACGATAGCTTCCGGGCCAGTGGGCAGATCGGTTTCAGGTTCAGGGGTAGGCTCAGGTTCCGGCTCGTCCTCCGATTCGGGAGTGGCGGTAGGGGTTGGTGAGGGCTGCGGGGTGGGCGAGGGCGTTGGGGTTGCCGTGGGCGCTGGCGTGCGTTCAAAGAAGTTATTGGCGATGCCACTCAACTCAGGCACAACCAGCACATACTCATTGCTGGTAACCCCCGATTCATCGGAGACAACCACCGTATAGGTGCGCCCCTCAACAGGCTGAGGTGCATTAGCAGCCCGTTCAACCTCAAAACTCGCCTGATTATTACGCACTTGACCAGTCGCAGAAGCGGGATCAAACCATGCAAACGGCTCACCATCTTCAAGCATCTGAGCGGTCACTGGGTCACCATTTGCCATTCCGGTTGTTCGCACCACCACATTGACCGTGAGGGGATCAGGCAGAATCACGGTAGCATCACGCAAATTGAGCGTAATTGGGATAGGCGTGGGGGTCGGGGGTAATTCGGGTTCACCAGGGGCACGGAAGAAGAGCAACAGAGCCACCAGTCCCAAGATAATAAGGATAGGCACAAGGATAATCAGAATCCGCCCGGCCAATGAAAGGCGCGCAAAACGCTCACGCCAATCCTTCGGCTCCTCCTCAAGCGGCAACGAGGTATAATCCACCGGCCCTCCTAAATTGGTTGCAGCGTCATCGCCAGCATCGGCTTGATTGCTTCGCATCCGGCGCACGGCAAAAAAGACCCCAACCAAGATGAGGATGCCCACCACAATGAGGGCAATGACAAGTGGTAACGCCAACCCACCAGCTTGATTTTGCATGAGCCTCCTGGGACAATGCGCGGTAGCGGTGAAATTTGTAACTGAGTTACAAATTATCACCATTATGATATGACAACGTGCCTTGTTCTGCAAGCCGTTGGTTTATGTTTAGGGCTGCCGCCCCACAACCCGTCTTGGGGTTACGCCCCAAACCCCAGGTTTTGTTCCGTGTTGGCGGCTTCGCCGCCAACACGGAACAAGGGGTGATCTGAGCGATGTAGTTTGGCACGATTCGTGCTTGCAAATGATCACATATCGCAGTAATCATGCGATGGTGTACATCCGGCCAGAGGCTGGTGCGCTCAAGGTAGGGATCCATACCAGGGAAAGGAGGGTTCATTTTTTTCTCCGCTATCTGGAGGATGCGCGAAGCAGCGATGAGCAGCGCTGGTTGCGCTTTCCTATCCCCTGTATTTTACCATCAACATAGCACGTTGGGGCTGTCATAACATCTGCTAGATGTCTCCAAGGAGGGACGCTATGGGTTACCGTTATGCGCCACTCTCTTCCGTCTTGCTGATCGTTCTCCTCGTGCTTACTGCGTGTACGTCGGTTGCGCCTGCTGCACTCGTGCCTTCTGAGGTTGCGGTGGCGCAAGATTTTGCCACTTTGCCTGAGTTGCGTCAGCATGTCCAGGCGGAGGGCCAGGTGCCCGTTTTGGTCGAGTTTGCCGTACCCAATCTCGCTGCCGCCCCCGATGATGCGGCCCATATTGCAGCGATTGCCCACGAGCGCGACGCGCTGCTCCAACGCCTTGGCCCCCATGCCCAACACAACCTCAAGACCTACGACTACTTCCCACTCATTGCGCTCACGGTTGATCCTGCCGGTCTTGAAGCCCTCGCCGCTGATCGCCAGGTTACGGCCCTTGAAAAAGATCGCGTTGAGTTCCCTGAACTTAATGATAGCGTTGGGCAGATCCGTGCCGATTTTAACCATATTGCGGCCTATACCGGGGCTGGGCAGACGATTGTGATTCTTGATACAGGGGTGGATCGTTTTCATCCCGATCTTGCAGGCAAGGTTGTCTCAGGCGCATGCTACTCCACCAATGATCCAGCCAATGGGATCAGTTCAACCTGTCCAGGTGGGGTGACAAGTGCAACGACCATTGCCTCTAGTGGTGCCTGCACTGGCTCCGATAGCTGCTCACATGGCACGCATGTAGCCGCCATTGCCGCCGGGGTTGCACCGAGTGCCACAATCATCTCGATACAGGTCTTTTCACTCCGCAACGATCCTGCTGCCTGTAGTGCTGCCAACCGCACCAATCCCTGCGTTACCAGCTATGTCTCCGACCAAATAGCGGGGCTCAACCGCGTCTTTGCGCTACGCAACGCCTTTAATATTGCGGCGGTCAATATGAGCCTTGGTGGCGGACGCTTCTCCAATATTGCGATCTGCGATACGCAGAACATTACACGCCTTAGTGCGGTGCAACAACTACGCAACGCGGGGATTATTACGGTAGCGGCAACGGGCAATGCACGCTTCACCGATAGCCTGAGCGCTCCCGCATGTATCAACAATGTCTTTAGTGTTGCCGCGATTGATAAAGAAGATAATGTTGCTGCGTTCTCCAACCTCGCATCCTTCGCTGATGTTTTTGCTCCAGGGGTAGCCATTCATGCTGCTGTACCTGGGACTGGTCTGCCGCCACCACGCGAGAGCTTGAATGGCACTTCGATGGCCGCACCGCATGTTGCTGGGGCGATTGCCCTGTTACGCCAAGCTCAACCCAATGCAACGGTGTTGCAGATCCTCAATGCACTGCGTAATTCCGGCCCCTTGATTAGCGATAATCGCCTTGCTGATCCGGCCAACAATATTCCGGCTGGTTCGGTTACCAAACGGCGGATTGACACCTTCCAGGCGCTCTGCCAACTGATTACCTGTGATGCCGACGATTTCCGCATCATTCAGGCCAATCAGAGCTTGAATGGCGCGATCAGTCCGGCCAATGATGTAGACAACTACTACTTCTTTGGCCAAGTGGGCGACCGCATCACCCTACGGCTCAATCGCACGAGTGGTAATCTCAATCCTTTCCTTGAACTCTTTAGCCCTAACAATATTCGGGTGGCCTTCAATGCCAATGGTGGCGGCGGAGTCAACGCGCTCATCAATAGTTACACCCTGCCGCAGAGTGGACGCTATGTCATTCGTGTCCGTGGCCTCACTGGTACGGGCAACTACCAACTGATTGCGAGTCGTGACAGTGTGCCACTCAATCCTAGCCCGCGCATTACCCGCCTCAGTCCAAGTTCAGCCACCGCAACGCCCTTTGGCTCCGATTTCTGGGTGGCTATTCATGGTCACGGCTTTATGCCTCAATCGGAGGTGCGCTGGAATGGAGCCTTACGCTCCAAGTTCTACAGTAGCCCCAACCTGATCTACATCCGCGTGCGCGGGAGCGACATCAGCCTGTTGCCCGTGCCGCCACGTCTCGCCTTCGTCAGTGTACGTAATCCTACACCTGGTGGTGGCAATTCCAACAACTTCCCCTTCAGCGTTACCGTGCCCTTCTTGGGTGAAACTGAATTGGTAGCGCCATCGTCGGGCAGTAGTGTGGAAGCAGGGCTGCGCCAGACCTTTGTGATCAGTTGGACCCACCCAACCGATTCGTGGCGCACGATGCAGCGCATGGATTTGCGCTTGCGCGATCCCGAAAGTGGCCATGTGGCCCTTTGGATGCGTGTCGTCGAACGGCCCAACGACCCAACTGAGCCCTTTACCAGTACCACCTTCCGCCTGCTTGATGCTACTGCGGGCAGTGGCCCCTCGGAAGATGAGTTTGCTACGGCGCTCGAAGGTGTGCCGGGCAATGGGCCCGACCTCAGTATCCCCGGCTTGGTGACGATTCACATGGATGAGAGCAGTTTCTTTGGTTCAGGCATGACTGCCACCATGTCGCCAACGGTCAGCTTTGATCCATCCTTGGTGGGCGTCTACAACATTGAGTTTGAGGTGGACAGCAAGACGCCACTTGATGAGTTTGGCAACCTGCAGAAGGACGATGTGTTAGGCACCTTCCACATTCTGCCGGTTGGTTGTAGTATGGCAATTAGTGACCTGAGTCTGAGCGGGCCAAGCAGGGGTAGCGTTGGCAACAGTTACGGCTTTAGTGCCAGTGTAGCGCCAATGACCGCCACGACTCCGATTAGTTACACTTGGACACCTGAACCGCTCAGTGGGCAGGGGACGCCCGACGCAACCTTCAGTTGGGACGAAGCGGGCGAGCATGCGGTCGGGCTGAACGCGACCAACTGTGGTGGTTTTGCAGCCGCGATTGCCGATGTAGCAATCAGCAGCCAAGAGGCGCCAGCGTTGGCATTAAGCCTTGAAGCACCACCCAGCGTTGTTGCAGGCGCAACCTTCAGCTACACGCTCACGCTACGCAACAGTGGGGCGCTCACGGCCACGAACCTGACGATCAGCGCACCTGTGCCAGCGGGGGCCGAGTACCTCAGTGGCGGCACGCTGGTGGGCAATGTTGTGCAGTGGAATCTAGCCGAAGAACTTGGCGGCTTTGGGGCGACGACCACTGTGAGTTACAGCCTTCGGGCCACGAGCGACCTGAGCGCCACTGGTGCAATGGCAAGCTCTGGCAATGCGCCCACCGCCATGGCACCCGGCCCGATCACCACCAGCGTTGTGGCAGCCCAAGCCATGCTCAGCCTCACCGAGGCAACCCTCTTGAGCAGTGAGGGCATCAGCCTCACCGTGCCTGGTGGAGCGATCTTTGAGGAGACGCACTTGGCCCTACGCCAACTGGCAGCTCCGAGCCAACCGTTGCCCACAGGCTTTGCTGCACGTAGCCCTAGTTGGCAACTGAGTGCCTATCAGAACGGTACGAACGTCGGCAGCATAACCTTCTTTGCGCCTATCACTCTCACTCTCACCGCCACTATGCAGCTTACGAACAGCACTGCTCTGTTGGAAAACAACCCCATGCCTACCGAAGCCATGCTCTACCAACGCAGTGCCACCACATGGCAAGAGGTCACCATGTGTAGTGCAGTCAACGACCAGTTTACCTGCACCCTCCCAAGTGGCGCGACCACAGGCGAGTATATCCTGCTCGTGCCTATGGCTGATCCCGATCCTGACCCTGACCCTGACCCCGATCCTGATCCTGACCCTGACCCCGATCCCGATCCCGATCCTGAGCCAGAGCGGGAGGTGGTCTACTTGCCACTGGTGGTACGGTGAGGTGAATTATGAGTGGTGAGTGGCGAAACTGCGGACAGAACACATGCTCCTGAAGTTACAGCTAGGGCTTTGGGATGCTCTGAATGGCCCTCACCCCCTACCCCCTTCGGCAAGCGGCCCCTGAGCTTGTCGAAGGGCAGGGCACCGCCTCTCCCACGTTGTGGGAGAGGGGCGAAGGCATCACAGTTTTATTGTTCCCTACCTATTCAACAACTCCAACTGGGCCCGCACATAGGCGCTCAGTTCGGCGGCGGTGGTATCGTCGGTGCCAGCGATGGCCTTATCGGGGGGCATGCGGTCGAGTTGATAGAGGGCGCTGCGGAGGCCACGGCGCGCCTCGGCGAGGTGGCCAGTCTGGCGCCAGACGTTGGCCATGCCGATGCTCCCAAGTACCCAGGTGGGTTCGAGGTAGACGCTGCGCCGATAGGCGCTAAGGGCGGCATCAAGTTCGCCGAGGTGTTCGAGGATTTGGCCGAGTAGGTAGTGGCCCGCTGCTTGGAGGGGATCAACCGAGAGGGCCGCTTCTACACTTGCACGGGCGCTACGCCAATCGCCACGGTTGGCCGCCTCGCGCCCGGGGGCCAAGAGGTCGGGACGGGCCGCAGGTCGGCTCACATTGGTCTCTGTGGGTGCAGCCTGAGTTGTGATGGGCGCAGCCTGAGTTGTAGTGGGCTGCACGACTGCAGGAACATGCCGGGGGGCGAGATTTGGGGCGGGCAGTTGGATCGGCGGTAAGCTGGGTGCAGGCAGGGCGACTGCTGGTTTACCGGGGCTAACCGTCACGAAGGCCGGGGCGTTCAGGGGTTTGCGATAGAGAACCGAACCAGGCACATTGTGGGTCTCGAAGGCGCGATAGATGTCGGCGTGGGGTTCGGCATGGCCAACAATGAGCCAGCCTCCCGGCGCGAGGGCAGCGTAGAAGCGTTGCACCACTTGGCGCGTGGTGGCCTCATCGAAATAGATGGTCACATTGCGGCAGACGATCAGATCGAGGGCGACGGTGCCATTGGTGACGGCAGGATAGCAGGCTTCGGCAAGATTGAGGCGCGCAAAGATGATTTGACGGCGCAAGTCGGCATTGAGGCGCCAGCGTGTTCCTTCAGGGGTAAAGAAGCGTGCGCGTAGCGCTTCGGGTGTCTCGCGGAATGACCAGTTGCCATAGAGCGCTTCGCGGGCGCGTTGCAAGAAATGGGGGTTGATGTCGGTGGCGAGGATGCTCACTTGCCATTCGGGCTGGGCAGGCAAGAGATCAGCGAGCAGCATCGCCAAGGAATAGGGTTCCTCGCCAGTGGCACAACCGGCACTCCAGAGCCGCAGGCTGCGCACGGGGCCACGGCGTTCCATCAGGTCAGGGATGATCTGTTGCCGCAACGCGGCAAACTGGGCCCCATTACGAAAAAAATAGGTCTCGCCAATCGTCAACTGGATAATCGCCATATCCCAAATCGTCCCACCGTCGGCCATCCCGCGATAGAGGTTCTCCAGATTTTCTAGGCCACAGGTATTGGCGGCCTGGGTAAGGCCGTGGGCCAGATCGCTCCGGCGGCGCTCCGGGTAGTGCAAGCCCGCACGTTCGAGTAAGAGATCGCGGAAGCGTCGGTAGAGATCGTCGTTCAGATCCATAGCATAATACCATTTACGATTGTAGATTGTAGATTGTAGATTGTAGATTGTAGATTGTAGATTGTAGATTGTAGATTGTAGATTGTAGATTGTAGATTGCCGCAAACTTATTTTCTATTTTCTATTTTCTCGTTTCTGTTGTTGGAAATAGTGGTCAAAACCGCACCAGCGAGACCACCAAGGGGCAGCATCTGGACAACTGCCCCGGCGGCTTGGGCGGCGTGGGGCATTCCGAAGACGACACAGGTGGCTTCATCTTGGCCCAAGGTGGGGGCGCCGGCTTGGCGTAGATGCAGCAAACCAATGGAACCATCATCGCCCATGCCGGTCAGGATGACGCCGATGGCGCGGGCGCCGTAGGCGTGGGCAACCGAACCAAAGAGCACATCGGCACTTGGGCAGTAGCGATCATCGGGGCGATTGGGGCGCGGACGGGCAAATTGGCGTCCTACCACCTCAAGATGGGCATCATCAGGAGGGAAGTAGATCCAGCCAGGCAGGAGACGTGTTTCGCCGGTGAGAATCGCAGTACGCAGGGGCACCACGGTATCAAGCCAATCCACTAGGGCACCCGTAAAGCCACGGGCGATATGTTGGGCCACCACAATCGGCAAGGGGAAGTTGGCTCCTAAGCCAGCAAAGAGCGCTTGCAACGCTGCTGGCCCGCCAGTCGAGGAGGCTACCGCCAAGATTTCGGGCGCCCCAACCCCGTTGACCCGCAGTTGCGGCGCGATCACCACCGGAGGGCGAGGGGCATGGCGTGTCACCACGCGAACCCCGGCCATCAGCCGCAACATACGCAGGAAGGTATCACGCTCCTCGCCACTCGTAGCAGTCAAGAGGCTGCCTGGTTTACGCACGACCGCCAGCGCACCAGCAGCCAACGCTTGCATCGAACGCCGGTCGGCATCGCCGGCACTATTGCTAAACATCACAATCGGCGTAGGGCAACGCTGCATGATCTGGCGCGTCGCCTCATAGCCGTCCATAACCGGCATATGGATATCCATAGCTACCACGCTGGGACGCAACGTTTCGGTGACGCGAACCGCAGTACTCCCATTATCGGCGGTGCCAACCACCTCAAAGCCGCCTGCACGCTGCAAAAGACTCACAATTAACTCACACTGTGCAGGCGAGTCTTCTACCACCAGCACCCGAATGGGCCGCTGCTGATCCATATTTACCTCTGTATAAGAAATAGGATATAGGAAATGGGATATAGGAAATAGTTTTCCGATACCCTTACCGACGGTACGTTATGAATACATACCATTGTAGCAGACAGGTAGCACCAAGGTTCACGCAGTCCGCTGGGCGCGCATAACTAAGACTGCTGGGTCAAGCACAACCGCTGTTTCAGCACCGTCGCGCAGGAGGCCAACCACCAGCGCATCGCCGCCGTTCACAGCGGCGAAGCTACCGGAGGGATAGTGGCGCACAATATCTACGGCATCAACCAGCAATCCGCCTTCCGCTTGGCCATCACCGCTGGCGTTGAGGATGATTACTTGACTCTCGATGCTTATTGCGCTTGTTTCGCCCAAAATGATCCGCGCATCAAGCACAGGAATGAAGGTACTACGCAGATTGAGCATCCCACACATGCCCGGCGGCGCCCCCGGCACCACCGTCAGGGCCGGCAGGCGTACCACTTGCAACACCGCACTGAGCGGCAACGCATAGATCTGGCGTCCTACTTTGAAGGTGACCACTAAGGGTGCATCGGTTGAACTTGGTGTGGGTTTCGCTTCGATCATCATGGCAAGCTCCCATGCTTTGGGGCTTGGCCCCAACCCCGAACAGAATAAAAAAGCTAGATCAATTGGGCAATGGTATCCAACAGCGTCTGCTGATCAAACGAACGTTTGATAATATAGGCATCGGCACCGGCCTCTACGCCGCGCTCGCGGTCGGCGGCGCTGTCGAGGGAGGTGACAAGCACGACGGGGAGGTGGCGGAGTTTGGTGTCAGAGCGCACCTGGGCTGTGAGGTCGAAGCCGTTGAGCCGTGGCATGTCAATGTCGCTCAACAGTAGGTCGCAGCCGCCGTCATCAGCCAAACGACGCAGTTCCTCAAGGGCCTCTTGGCCGTCGGTGGCGAGGCGCACCTGGTAGCCAGCGGCTTCAAGGATATTCTTTTCGAGCGTGCGGGTGGTAATCGAGTCGTCGGCTACCAGAATGAGCGGCATGCGCTGCTCCTGCTCTTCGTTCACCTCAAGGCTCAGGGAGCGTTGGGCGCCCGTTGTGGCGCGCACGAGATCTACTGCATCCAGAATGGGCACGACCCGCCCGTCGGCCAGGATGGTAGCCCCAGAGACGAAGCGGACACGCTGGAGCGGTGTGGGCAGCCGATGGACGACCAGTTCCTGTTCGCCCAGGATTGCTTCAACCAGACAGGCGATCTGGCGTTCGCCACTGCCGAGCAGTAGGGCTAGGCCGTGGGCGCTGTTGGCCCGATCACTGCCGAAGCCTAAGAGATCATCGAGGGTGGCGAGGGGGAGGGCCCGTTCGCCAAGGCGCAGGACTGGACGGCCTTCAAGTCTCTGGATTTGACCTGGTTCGGGCATGACGATGCGCTGCACAGCATCGAGGGGCAGGACGTAGATACCGCCAGCGGCACGCAGCAGCAGCCCGTGGGAACTGGTCAACGAGAGGGGCACATCAATCACGAAGCTGGTTGTCTTGCCCGGCTCAAACTGCACATTGACGCGCCCGTGCATACGTTCGACGCGGGTCCGCACGACATCCAGGCCCACGCCGCGCCCCGAAAGGGCGCTGACGGTCTGGCGAGTCGAGAAGCCCGGCAGAAAGATCAGGTCGTAGAGTTCGGCAGGGCTTGCCCGTTCGATCTCGACATTGTTCATCAAGCCGCTGGCGAGGGCGCGGCGCTTGATCCCCTCGTGGTCGAGGCCAGCGCCATCATCTTCAATCACGAGGCGCAAGCGGTCGCCACTCACTTCGGCATGGAGCGTAATCGTGCCAACCTCCGGCTTGCCCTTGGCGAGCCGCTCTTGAGGCGTTTCGATGCCGTGATCAACTGCGTTACGCAGCAGGTGCATCAGCACTTCGCGCAACTGCTCGAGGACCTGTCGATCAGCCTCAGCGCCCCGGTCATCCAGATTGAGCGCCACGCGCTTATTGGCTACACGGGCCATATCGCGCAACTGGAGGCGCAGCGGGTTGATCAGGGTCAGCAGGGGCAGCATACGGGTGCGCCGAATCTGACCATGCATGCGATCAGTCACTGCGGCCAGCCTCGTTTGATCCTCAGTAGCCTGACGCGCCAACTGATCGAGACTTGCCATGAGTTCGTTGATCAGCACATTGGCATGTTCGAGCGTATCAAGCAGCAACTCCTGCTCACTCGTTTCATGAATGGTCCTGCTTGAAGCCCCATTATTGGCCACGCGATCACTGAGATGGTGTACCACAGGCTGGAGGCTGGCACCATTGCCACGCATGCGCTTGAGGCTAGGACTGACACGCCGCCACATCCGCCGCCAGCGCGCCGGCAGGTCTTGCAACGTCTGGGCCTCACGGGCCAACTGACGCGCCCGCAGCGAGCATGTCATCAACTCACCAGCCTCATTCATCAACCCATCAAGCACAGTAATCGGCAGGCGCACCGTCTCATCGGCGGTTTGTGTCGGGCTACGGAGCGGTTCGGGCACAGGCGCTTGCGGCTCCACCTCCACCTCTGGCTCGGCAGCAGCAACAGGTTCTGGCGCAGGCACCGCAGCCGTCACGGCAGCCGGTGGTTCTGGCGCAGGCACCGCAGCCATCACGGCAGCCGGTGGTTCTGGAGGTACCTCTGAGACGGACGAGGGCTCAGAGGTGGGCGTGGCTTGCGGGGCGGTCGTGGCTTGCGAGGCGGACGGAGCCTCCGCCGCAGGAGACGCGGCAGCTTCAACTTCCGCGTGGGCGGCTTGCACAACCGCTGCCAACTGCTCTAGATTCGCATTATAGAGTGACGGTTCAGGCTCAACGCCGGGCGCAATCTGCTCCATGAGGCTCCCGATCAGATCGAGAGCCGCATAGATAGGATCGCAGCGTTCGGGAGTCAAGGCCAGTGAGCCTTGGCGCACCGCAGAGAAGATATCCTCAATCCGATGGGCAATCTGCTCGATACTGGCGACCCCAGCGGCCCGTGCGCCACCCTTAAGGCTATGGGCCTCACGGAAGAGTTGGTCGAGTACGGCACGCCGATCGGGGCGATCAGGCTCGCGCTCCAAGTCGAGCAACAGCTCGCCGACAGCCTGGCGGTGCTCGGCCTGCTCGGCCTTGAAGGCCGCAAAGACCTGGGCAATGATTTCGGCATCTGTCAGCATGGTGTTTTCTCACAAGCTTTGGGTTGGGGGTATGGGGGGACAGAACAGAGAACAAATGAACAGGGGGGGGGGACAGAACAGAGAACAAATGAACAGGGGAACAGAGATCTATTTAGTTTGTGTAACTATTCTTCTGTTCTTCTGTTCTTCTGTTCCTCTGTTCTTCTGTTCTTCTGTTCCTCTGTTCTTCTGTTCCTCTGTTCCTCTGTTCCTCTGTTCCTCTGTTCTTCTGTTCTTCTGTTCCTCATCACAGGCGATAGGTCGCCACAGTCTTCTGCAGAGTCTGCGAGAGGGCGTGCAGGTCTTGGGCGGCGCGTTCGGCCTGGCGCGTGGAGGCGAGGGCCTGGGTGGTGGCCTGCTGGATGCTGCCCATGGCTTGGCCAATCTGCTCCATGCCAGCGGTCTGCTGCTGGGCGGCAGCGGCCATCTGCACGTTGGCTTGGGCACCGCCTTCAACTTCGCTGGCAATGCGGTGAATGACCTGACCCGCTTGACCGGCCAGTTTCGCCCCGCTTTCAACCCCCTTGGTGCCCTCTTCGGTCACCAGCACGGCAGCGTTGGTAGCCTTCTGGATTTCGCTGAGGATTTCGCGCACCTGCTGGGTGGCATTCTTGGAGCGTTCAGCCAATTCACGGACATGCTGGGCAACGACGGCAAAGGACTTACCCTGTTCACCGGCGCGGGCGGCCTCAATCGCCGCATTGAGCGCCAGCAGGTTGCTCTGATCGGCCAACTCGCTCACCGTCGCCGTAATCGCACCAATCGCCTGGGTCTGTTCAGCGAGACCAAGGATGGTCTGGGCAATCGTCTCAACACGGGTACGGATCTGCGTCATGCCCGCAACCGTCTCCTCAACCGACTGGGTGCCTTGGCGGGCGGCATTCAGCGCATTCTGACTATCCTGAGCCACCTGCGCGGCCTGCTGGGCGGTCTGAAGCGCAATCGCCTTAACCTCCTCGATGGTGGTAGTGGTCTGGGTAATCGCTGCCGACTGTTCCGAGGCAGAGGCGGCCTGCTGGGTTGTAGCGGCCATAATCTCAGCGGCAGCGGCGGCGATATTGGCATTCGCCTCTTGCACCTGGCGGGTAATGCTATGCAAACCCTCAACCATCGCATTGAGATCGTGGCCAATGCGTTGCATATCATTATCGCCCTGGGGCGTCACGCGGGCGGTGAGGTCACCCGAAGCCACCTTGCTAATGAAGGCGCTATAGATATTGACCGCATCCTGGAGCGATTGGCGCATCTGGCGCTCCTGCTCATTGCGGGCCTCATCTATCGCACGGGCAGCCTGTTCTTTATCGCGGGCGATCCGTAACTGTTCAACCATCTTGTTGAACTGGCCCCCTAGATCGGCCAACTCATCGCCGCTATTCAGTTCCACTTGGCGCTCCAGATTACCGGAGGCCACATCGGTGGTCGCGGTGGCCAATTTGGCAATATTGCGCGCAATCATACTCGAGAGCACAAGGCCCAAGACCAAAGCCACCGTGAGTAGAATCCCAGAGAAGATGAAGATCATCATCTGCGATGCTTCATAGGCTTGTTGTACGGATGCCACCGCCGTCTCAGACTGGGCGACAACCACATTACGCAAATCCTGGGCACCATCCATCACGCGGTCAAAGTTCACACGCAAATCACCAAAGATCGCCTCAGCCGCCTCCTCATCACCGCGCTGGAAGGTTGGAATGAGTTCACTGTTAACGATCCGCACCATCTCGATCCACTCACTCCGGATCTTTTGATAGGCCGCCTCTTCTGCATCCTCAACAAAATATTGGGGATAGCGCTCGAGCAATTCGGTCATTGTTCGTTCTTCATCGGCCATTTCACTCAAAACGCGCCGGACTTGCTCCTGATCGCTATAGACGAGCAGCGAGGCTTGCAGCCCGCGATGGCGATTGATGGCCCGGCGCATGGCGAAGGTATCGGTGAGCGAAGGGATAATATTATCGCCAACAAATTCCGCCTGCTCGTTCATCTCCGCCATTTGGAAGAGGGAGACGCCGCTCAACGCGATCATCATGACCAACAGGATTCCGAAGGATAACAAGAGCTTGAGTCGAATGGAGAGTCGCATGGGACACCTCATTTGGGTAGGGAATTAGTGATGGAGACAAGGATGTATAGAGTTTTTTGAACAAGGAATCCACCATATCAACAAGAAGAGGTACTGAGGATTGAACCACAGAGGCACTGAGGACACAGAGTTTGGAAGTAAGTGAGGGCCAACACTGGTGATGGCCGTGCCACACATATCTCTGTGTTCTCTGTGTCTCTGTGGTGAACATCTCTGTATCTCTGCAAAAACTCTACACTATACCTGAAGGACCGCAGGGCTGGGGGAAAACGGGCACAGGAAAACAACGTAGCAACCGCTGGCTGCTCCTTTACCGGCTATCGGCTATCGGCTATTCCTACGAGCGCATCATTTCCAGCGCCTGGGCGACGGTGGCGCAGAGCTCATAGGGGGCATCATCCTTGAAGAGATAATCGTTGGCCCCAAGATCGAGGGCACGCTGGACACTCGCAACGTGATCGCGGTGGGTCAGCATCACCACAGGAATATCGGCGGTACGGCGGTCGCGCTTGAGGCGCCCGAGGACCTGGAAGCCATCGAGGGAGGGGAGGTCAATATCGAGCAGAATCATACGCGGGGCCATAGAACAGGCGCGGCGCCAGCCTGAAGCCCCATCGGGCGCAACCTCTACGCTATAACCGGCGCGCTCGAGCATAAGCCGAAAGCAGAGCGCTTGGCTCTGGCTATCCTCAATGAGGAGAATGTCTGCATTGTCATTCATAGTGGTGCCCGTTGGTAATGGTAACCATCCTAACGGATTGGTTCAAGGTTTTCGGGGAGGGCGGCAAGTCTGCCCAAAGACTCAGAGACCGGCTGCTTCGGCATTCACAACTAGGGCTGGTTCAGCGAAGAGGAGTTCTGGATCGAGATGGATACTCAGTTCTGGATCAACGCCACGCACCCAGGCAACCCCACGGCCAGCGGCGGTTGAAGGGGCGGGCACCAGTTCTGCAAGGTGGCGACTCACCGCCAAGACGCTATCGGCCACGAGGCCAATTTCACTATCAGCAACACTAACAATTAAAAGCATTGCGGTTGGTGGGGGCGTTTCGGCGGGCAAGCCCAGGAGGGGGCGCAGATCGAGGGCAGTAATGAGGCGACCACGCACATTCACGAGCCCAAGGACAAAGGGGGGCACAGCGGGGAGGGGCGTACAATGGCCAAGGGGTTGCACCTCACGCACAGCCATAGCCGGCAGGCTATAGCGGCTCCCACCGAGGTGGAAGGTGAGGGTTGCCGCGCCAAGATCGCCAACAGCGACCTCTTCTTGGAGCGCCAACGCCCGCGCACGCTCACTCAGAATCGCCCATGCTTCGGGGTTGTCCAATAGCTCGCGTAGTTCCATGGTAGCCCTCAGCTTCGTGTACGTAGTCACAGCTTCCAGCAAATCAAGATGAGCAAAGTGTAACACCTTAGCATTACCAAACAAGCAAGCCCATGCAAGAATAATCCGCAAACGAGGTAAGAAGTATTAACTAGGAATCCATAAAGCTTAACTGAATCACACAAGCGGGCATGAGTGAACTAAGTTCACTCATGCCCGCTTGTGTGAAGCGTAGTGTAATCTGAGTTGTGCTTAGAGGGCTACAGCACGCTCACGCTGATGCGATTCGATCTCACCCATACGCTTATCGAGGGCAGCGAGGGCGCTTTCGAGTTCACCAGCAAGCAGATCAGAGACTTGGCGTTCAGGGACGAAGGCAGCCATTGGGCCCAGCATCGGCTCCAGATTGAGGCCCATCATAGCCTCAACCGCGACCCCATCATTCTCAGCGGTAAGCAGCCAGTGGGTTTCGACCGGAAGGGGGCTACGCACCTGAAAATGAATCTCTCGATTCTCTTCCCAGGTGAGGTCACCCTCACAACGAATGGTACCAAAGAAGCCACCGACGCCCATATAGGTGACGAGGCGGGCCTTACGCTGCTCATCATCGCGTTCCAACAACTCGGCGCGCTTCATGCGGGGCAGAAATTCGACGATGCTCTGGGGATCAGAGAGCGCGGTAAAGATCGCCTGCGGCGTTGTCTGTGCGATGAATACCCGCCGAACTGCTTTGATCATAACCCCCGTCCCCTCTCGTTGACTATAGTAGGGTGTGCATTTGTGAAAGCTCTTGCAAAGGTTTGTTTAAGCCTTTGCACAAGTCCAGTATAGCCTATGGCTATGGCGCTGTCAATAGTTTGGGGCAAAGCCACAAAGCTACTCCAATTTTCCGCCAGAGGGCGCATTTTGCTACGATTACATGTTACCATACCATTGTAGGTCAGAGTCGGTAGTACACATGCTACCATGAGGGAGGATAGTATGACGAGGGTACCACGTTGGCTGTTGCTGGTGATCATGATCGGGATGCTGTTGGTGTTGGCGGCCTGTGGCGGAGCGAGCAGCCCTGCGGTGGAACAGAGCGAGCCTGCGGCGGAGTCCCCTACCCGCACACCGCGCCCTACCCGTGAGGCCGCCGAACAACCTGCTGATCCTGTGCCTCCCACTGGTTCGAGCAATGTGCTTGAAGTGCAGATGGGACGTTTGCAAACCTATGAGCATCCGTCGGGGGTGTTTGAGATTAGCGTTCCTGAAAACTGGTCGCTACAAGATAGTAGTAGGCCCGATGAGTTGATCTTGGTGTGGACCGATCCCACCCGCAATGGTGCGGTGATTGTGGATATCTTTGAGAGCGCTGTCAACTACAGTGATGATGAGTTAATCGATATTCTCGCCAATTTCTTAGACACTCAATTCAGTGATGAACGTGAGTATGTGCTTGGTGAACCTGTCGTACAGGGTGATGATAGTATCTTGCTGATCTGGAGCTATCTGGCTCGGGCCGACAACAATGCCGATGTTATGCTGTTGGGCAATAGCTTTATCGAGCAGCGGGGCGACAAGGTTTCGATTCTAACGACGCTTATCCCTGATGAGCAGTTTGATCTCTTGGTAGATGGTACTGATGAGATCATCAACTCCTACAGGATCAACCCACGCGCAGCGCTGGCTGGCACCTCAAATGGTAGTGTTGCGCCGAGTGATGGGCAGACTGCGATTGAGTTTGGTAGGCTACGCACCTACGAGCATCCTTCAGGAATCTTCCAGATCGACATCCCGGAAAATTGGTCGCTTGAAGATATGAGCCTAGCCAATCGCTTGTTGCTCTTTTGGAGCGATCCAACAGGTGATGCGGGCGTCTTTGTGGACATTCAAGAAGACGCGAGTACCTACAGTGAAGACGAACTGGTGGTACTACTCGAGGAATTTCTGGAGGGCAGCTTTAGTGCAGCAACCGATTTCGGCATGGACGAGCCACGTTTCCAAAGTGACGATAGTATTCTGATTGTCTGGAGCTACACCCCGGACAATAGCGAGAGCCGGTTACTCGGCAATAGCTTCATCGAGCAACGGGGCGATAAGCTTTCGATCTTGAGTACACTGGTGCCAGAGGATGAGTTTGATCTGCTGGTGGAGTATACCGACGAGATTATCAATACCTATCTGATTGATGCAGAGGCGTCGTGGTAAACAGAGATACCGAGGATTGCACCACAGAGGCACCGAGAGCACAGAGTTTGGAATGGAGAGCGTGCTAACGCTGGTGCTACCCGTCTATAAACCTCTCTGTGTTCTCTGTGTCTCTGTGGTGAATATCTCTCAACCTCTCTGAAAGCTTACTCCAACCCCAGCGAAACATACTTCTCCTCAAGGTATTCATGTATCCCGCTGGGGCCGCCTTCGCGCCCGAAGCCGCTCTGTTTGAGGCCGCCGAAGGGGGCTTGGGCTGTGGAGGGGATGGGGTCGTTGATGCCGATGATGCCATACTCTAGCCCTTCGGCTACCCGCCAGACGCGGGCAAGGTCGCGGGTGTAGACGTAGGCCGCAAGGCCGTAGGGGGTGGCGTTGGCCTGATGGAGGACGCTGGCTTCGTCGTAGAAGGGGATCAGTGGGGCGACGGGGCCGAAGGTCTCTTCGCGGGCGATGAGCATGGCCCCGTGGGCGGCGCTGAGTACGGTGGGTTGCCAAAAATGGCCCGCGCCAGCCTCATGCGCGGGGCCGCCGCCGGTGAGCAGTTCGGCCCCGTGCTCCAAGGCATCGCTGATGTGTCGCTCGACCTTCGCACGGGCCTGGGCGTCAATCAGGGGGCCAATGGCGGTGGTGGGTGCAAGGCCGTTGCCGACAGGCAAGGCGGCCACCGCAGCACTAAAACGCTCGGCAAAGGCCGCGTAGATCGCCTGCGCGACAAAGATGCGGTTGGCGCACACGCAGGTCTGGCCTGTGTTGCGAAACTTGGAGGCTATAGCGCCCTGCACAGCCGCGTCAAGGTCGGCATCGGCAAAGACAATGAAGGGCGCGTTGCCGCCAAGCTCTAACGAGAGCCGTTTGATCGTGGTGGCTGAGGCGCGGATGAGCAATTTGCCTACTTCGGTGGAGCCGGTGAAACTGACTTTGCGTACCCGCTCATCGTTGAAGATGACATCGGCGAAGGCATCGGGATTCTGGCAGGTGATCAGGTTGAAGCATCCGGGCGGCAGGCCCGCCGCTTGGAAGATGTGGGCCAACTCCAACGCCGAGAGGGGCGTCTGCTCGGCGGGCTTCACGACGACGGTGCAGCCTGCGGCGAGGGCCGGGCCAAGTTTGCGTGTAATCATGGCGCTGGGGAAGTTCCAAGGGGTGATCAGCGCACAGATGCCCACGGGCTGACGCAGCACTAAGAGCCGTTTGTGCGCCTGGGTCGCCGGGATGGTCATGCCATAGATGCGCTCGGCTTCGCCAGCAAACCATGTAAGAAAACTCGCAGCATAGGCGATCTCGCCGCGTGCTTCGCTGAGCGGCTTGCCCTGCTCTAGGGTCATGATCGTGGCCAAGGTCTCTTGGCGTTCAAGCATGAGCGCGGCGGCGCGGCGCAACACCGCCGCACGCGCAGGCGCGGGGGTCGCCGCCCATTCCGGCAACGCCTGCGCCGCCGCCTCAACCGCTGCGGTTGTCTCGGTTGCGCCGCCATCGGGCACCATCGCAATCGGCATATTGGTCGCAGGATTGTTCACCGCAAAGCTTGCGCCATTGGCTGCCGGTTGCCAGATCCCGCCAATGAACAGATTATGGCGCGTTGCATCAAGCGTTGCCGCCGCAATGGCCTCGGGGTCGTAGGAGGTGGTCATGGGGTTTTCCTTTTAAGACATGGTTCATAGTTACTTTACAGTTTGGTCTCCGATGGAGTGCCGACTTTAGTCGGCTGGGGTCGTAGATTGCCATGGGATGCCGACTAAAGTCGGCACTCCAACTGTAAAGCTGAAAGGCCGTTTCTGAAACCATGTCTAAGGAAGGATACAGAAAACAGGAGATAGGAAATAGGTTTGAGGCTTCAGTATGCCTTGGATGCCTCAAGACTGTAAAGTACCCTGAAACTATCCTATCCCTTGCGAAACAACAGCAACCCCACGGCAGCAGCGCGGGCGAAGCCGGTCAATTGGTAGCCTTGGGCAAAGGCTGCTTCGGCTAGTGCGCGTACCTGGTAGCGCCAAGCGCGGGCACTAGCCATGTTCTGTTCTTTGAGTGCAGCGAAGTCGCTGGGAATCTGGACGAGGAAGGCGTCGCCGTGGGGCGCGGCAGGGGCCGCGTGGGGGTCGGGGTTGAGGAGTGGCCCCTGGGCTTGTAGCTCGGCGGCGCTGAGCTTGGGCGCAGTGCCGTTGCTACGGGCGACCACTCGCTCATCGTGGAGCCACCATTCTACGAGGAAGCGGTCGGTTGGCAGTTCGCCGTGGGGTTCTTCCGGTTCGGGGCCGTAGATGTTCCTGATGTAGGTGCGCGAGATGGCCCCAAGGTGCGCCAGGTTGAGGTTGGCATTCCGACTCAGCAGGGGGTCAAAAGTCCAGGTGATCAGGTCGAGCCCTTGGGCCAGCACATGCTCGCGTTGGGCCCATTTGAGCCGAGCCCCCAGGCCGCTGTCGCGGTATGCGGGTAGCACCGCAGCCATGTGGGAGGCATGTTTGAGCCGCCCGTCACTGCCGCGCCCCAGAAAGCCAAAGACGAAGCCTACCAGCGGGCCACTGGATTGCGCCAAGTCGAAAGCACCAAGCACCACCCCGCCGTTACGTTGGATGGTCAGCAGCATATGGTCGGCAACGGTATTAAAGCCGCCCCAGACGGTCTCTTGGAGTTGCATACATGCGGCGTATTCGGACAGGCTGTGAATGAGACGAATTTCGATAGTCATAGCATTGCAGATTGCAGATTGCAGATTGCAGATTGCAGATTGTAGATTGTAGATTGCAGATTGCCAAACATGGCGTCCTAATGGGCTTGAGCGTTATTGATGATGTGAAATGTGGTATGTTCAACGGTCATTGGTATAACAAGCTACAAGATAACCATGTCATCACGATGCACCAACTCCGGCCCGTAGTCGTAGCCGAGAGTTTCGGCGATCTGGGCGGAGCGTAGGCCACGGATGCTACGTACATCGGCGGAGCGGTATTGGGTGAGGCCACGGGCGATTTCGTGGCCGTCGGGGGCGTAGATACGAATGGTTTGGCCGCGGTCGAATTCGCCTTCAACCACGCTGATGCCAGCGGGCAGCAGGCTACTGCCGTGGTGCAGCAGTGCAGCAACCGCGCCGGGGTCAACCACCACGCGGCTCTGGCGGGCCGTTTCGGCCAGAATCCAGCGTTTACGTGCATCGAGTGGGCTGGCGGCAGCGGGAAAGCGGGTGCCAATGGCTTCGCCCGCAACGAGGCGTAAGATCACATCGGGTTCTTTGCCAGCGGCAATAACCACCGTGGCACCGGCGCGGGTAGCGAGATCAGCCGCTTCGATCTTGGTCCGCATGCCGCCGGTGCCTTGGGCCGAACCCGCACCACCCGCAATCGTCCAGATGTGTTCGTCAATCACAGGGACGGTACGAATCAGTTGGGCCTGCGGGTTGCTGCGCGGATCGGCGTCGTAGAGCCCCGGCATATCGGTGAGAATGACAAGCAGTTGGGCTTCAATCAGGCTGGCGACGAGAGCCGAAAGGTTGTCGTTGTCGCCCACCCGAATCTCGGCGGTGACCACCGCATCATTTTCGTTAATAATCGGCACAATGCCGCGTTCGAGGCAGAGGTTGAGCGTATTGCGGGCATTGAGGTAGCGCCGCCGTTCGCGCAGATCGTCGCGGGTGAGCAGCGCTTGGGCAACTTGCAGGCCATAGAGGTCAAAGAGTTGCTCATAGAGATGCATGAGGCGGCTCTGGCCCACAGCGGCGAACATCTGGCGCAGGGGCACATTGGCGCGGTTGCGCTGGGTAGGAGCTTCGCTCATGCGCTCGCGCCCGGCAGCCACCGCCCCCGACGAGACGAGGGCTACCTGGAATCCTTGTTCGCGCAGGGCCGCCACTTGGCGGGCAAGGCCCACCATGTAGGGCCGGTTGAGCCGAGCGCTGCCAGCGGTTAACACGCTGGTACCAAGTTTGATGACAATGCGATAGGGGGCTTGCATAGGGTTGGTCAATTGTTATTTATGGGTTACCATGGCATAGGGTGATCATACCTTAAAACCCACGGTTGGGGCAAGCTCCGCCCTTTCAGTTGTAGAGTTTTTGAAGAGATGCAGAGAATTTCACCACAGAGACACAGAGCACACAGAGAAATGTAATGTGTGGCAAAGCAATCACCTGTTGGCATTACCTCTCATACAATACCTCTGTGCCCTCGGTGCCTCTGTGGTTCAATCCTCTGTACCTCGCATCAGGGGGCTTGAGGTGAACTTGATGTAGCTCCGCAAGAAATGGTATCCCGTTATGCAAAGGTTCATCCATACCCGCTCGTTGCGCGCCCGCCTTTTGCTTGTACTTGTGCTCATGGTGGTGGCGCTGGTGGCAGCCTTAGCCCTGCTCGCCGACGCGATCATTGAGGGCGGTTTTCTGGCCCTTGAAGAACGCGATGTTGCTGAACGGGTCGCTCAGGTGAGCAATGCGTTCGATAATAGCATTGTGGGGCTGCAACGCACAACCCTTGATTATGCTCAGTGGGACGATACCTATGCCTTTGCACTTGATGGCGATAGGGTGTTTATTGAAACAAATTTTGTTGACACGACTTTTTTATACAATGAACTTACTTATATTGCCATTGTGAATACAACTGGTACCATCCTTTATGCTCAAGGCTTTGAGCTTGAGGAGGAGGATTTTACCGATCCACCGGCTGAGTTGCAGTCCTTTGCTGGCCCCTATGCCACGTTGTTGCAGCATGAGCAGCTTGAGGCGGGGCAGTCGGGCTTGTTGTTGCTTGAGGATGGCCCCATGCTCATTGCCTCCAAGTCAATCCTGACAAGTCTGGGTGAAGGGCCTGCCGTCGGCACCTTGCTGATGGGGCGCTGGCTCGATGAGCGCGAGATCGCAAGGCTTGAGGCGTTGACGCGGCTCAATTTTAGTGTCTGGTTGCTTGATGAGGCCCAATTGCCTGCGGTGTTGCAGCCGCTGGCAGCAGCGGGGGTTGAGGCCACACCCTTCATTCAGATTTTGGATGATC
Source organism: Candidatus Viridilinea mediisalina (assembly GCF_002532535.1). Lineage (GTDB taxonomy): Bacteria > Chloroflexota > Chloroflexia > Chloroflexales > Chloroflexaceae > Viridilinea > Viridilinea mediisalina. The sequence continues at coordinate 57,306 of NZ_NQWI01000007.1, read as the reverse complement.
AGCAGATTCTTGGTGCCACAGTCATGTCCGATCTGAGTGGCACTTCTGGGATCATTGTGGCGCTTGAGCTACCGCGTGAAGTCTATCAATTGGGCCGCACAACCTTGCGTAACTATACACTGGTATTAGTGGGGGCTGCCCTGCTCTTTGGGGTACTTGTACTCTTTGTGGTTGATCGCACGCTCCTGCGCCGCACGTTGAGCCTGAGTCACCAGGTTGCTGCGATTGGCCCGCACACACCGGAGGTGCGCGTGGAAGCGTTGGGCCAGGATGAGGTGGGCCAGTTGGGTGAGGCTATCAACCAGATGTTGCAGCGCCTCTCCGACTACCAGACCCAGATTGCCGAGAGTGAGCAGCGCTATCGCCAGTTGATCGAGTTGCTCCCCGATGCGATTGTTGTCCACAATGGGCAGATGGTGCGCTACATCAATTCGGCGGGGGCACGGCTCTTGGGTAATGGTCTGCCTGCTACGCTGGTAGACCAACCCGTACACCCACTGATCGCGGGCTTGAGCCCGCGCCCTGATGGGGTGCCAGTCATCCAAGAGGCGGTGTTTCATACGCCCCAAGGCGCTGTGCTTGAGGTTGAGCTGGTGGCGTTGCCCTTCTATGACCAAGAGGCGCCAGCAACACAGGTGATTGTGCGGAATATCACCGAGCGTAAACAGATTGAACAGACCCTACGGGCGGCGAAGGAGGCGGCTGATGCGGCCAATCGGGCCAAGAGCCAGTTCCTCTCGACCATGAGCCACGAGTTGCGGACGCCCCTTACGGCGATTATTGGCTACGCCGAAATGCTGGAGCAGTCCTTTGCTGATGCTGAACCTGCCGAGGTTCAGCAGGACCTTGCCCGCATCCATGGTGCCGGTGTGCATCTGCTCGCACTGATCAACGATGTCCTTGATCTCTCGAAGATTGAGGCGGGCCATATGCAGATCAAGCCGAGTATGTTCAATGTCTCTGAACTGCTCGATAAGGCGCTGGCGACCGCACGCGCACTGGCGCAACGTAATGGCAATGAACTGGTGTTGCAGGCAACAGACGACCTGGGGCTGATGTATAGCGATGAGATGCGTCTGCACCAGGTGCTGCTCAATCTGCTCAGTAATGCCTGTAAGTTTACCCACGATGGCCGTGTGAGCCTTACGGTCTCGGTGCTGCCCGAAGTGGGGCCAGAGTTGCCAGAGCGCCTCGTCTTTGCGGTGCAGGATAGCGGGATTGGGATTGCGCCCGACCAGATAGGGCGGCTCTTTCAGGATTTTGTGCAGGTGGACGCTTCGAGTACGCGCAGGTATGGCGGCACCGGCCTCGGCTTGGCCTTGAGCCAGCGTTTTGCCCAGTTGCTCGGTGGTACCATTACGGTCACAAGTGAACTGGGCGTCGGTTCAACCTTCACGCTGACCTTGCCGCGCCATGTGCAGGGTGGTGCCACCAACATTCCGCTTACCCCTTTGGCCAGTAGCGATCAAGATGCGCCTCCTGCCGCCCTGCCTGGCGGCGAGAACCGGATTGTGCTGATCATTGACGATGACCCCGCTATCCGCGATCTGTTGCCGCGTCTGCTTGCCAACCCTGGGCTTCACTTCGAGACGGCGGCCAGTGGCGAGGAGGGGCTTGAATTGGCCATGGCGCTCTTGCCCGACCTCATTCTGCTCGATGTACTCATGCCCGGTATGAGCGGCTGGGATGTGTTGAAGCAACTCAAAGCCGATCCCGACACCACAGCCATTCCGGTCTTGATGCTCACCATCGCAGAGGACACGGAGCATGGCGTGATGCTTGGGGCGGCCAATCTGCTCAGCAAGCCGGTAGAGATGGATCGCTTGGGCCAAGAGGTCGCATTGCTGCTGCAAGGCCAAGGGGCGACCCAACGGCTCTTGTTGGTGGAAGACGATCCCGACATCCGCACCTATCTACGTCGTACCCTCGATCAGGGCGGCTGGGGCGTGATCGAGGCGGAGGACGGGGAGACGGCCCTGCGCCTGTTGGCCGAGCAAGCGCCTGCGTTGGCCGTCGTAGACCTCATGCTCCCCGACATGGATGGCATCAGCCTGATTGCGGCCTTACGTGCCCACCCTCATGGTACAAATATCCCCATCCTCGTAGTGACAGCCAAAGACCTCGGAGCGGACGAACAGGCACAACTGAACCAATCGGTGGCCCAGGTGCTGCGTAAAGGCAGCTTCCGGGGCGATGAGTTGCTGCGGAGCGTTCAAACGCTGTTGCAGCGCCCAATGAAGGAATAGTGGACAGGCAGGAACCGGGTTTCCGTTTGCATCATAGGTAGTGCCGACGTTAGGGAAGCAGAAATTGTTACGTATCCCAGCAGCCTGTCATGCTGAATAGTCCATGGGCGAGCATCGTAGTGCCGACTTTAGTCGGCTGAGGTCTTTGCCAGCGATGGGAAGCCGACTAATGGTCTTCCAGAAATTAATCCGGTGTCGCGGCACGGACTAGACCTGATAGATATGCCAGATCTGCGAGGTCTGGTTAGCGGATTATTTACTGGAAGACCATAAGTCGGCACTACCTACGGCGCAAAACAGGAATGTTCCTATGAACCTTCGCTCAGGGTGGCAACGCAACGGGGCAATCAACAACATCCGCTTCCCTAAAGTCGGCACTACGACTGTAAAGAGGCAGCATCAATGACCTATATACTCCTAGTTGAAGATGACACAATGATCCGCACAATGGTCGAAGCCCGCCTGACCCGTGCGGGCTACGAGGTGGTCTGCGCCAGTGATGGCATCGAGGCGTTGATGCGCGTGCGCGAGCGTCTGCCCAACCTGATTGTGCTAGACATGGGCCTACCCAAGCTGAATGGCTGGCAGACAACCCAACGCCTGCGGGCGCGCCGCGACAGTGCTGAGGTGCCCATCATTGCGCTCACGGCCTACGCTCTAGACGCAGATCGCGAGCGTGCGCTGGCTGCGGGCTGCAACGCCTTTGAACCCAAGCCGATTGATTTTGCCAGCCTCTTGGGGACTATTGAGCGGTTGTTGCGAAAGTGAGGGAAGCGGATTTTGTTCATTGCCCCATTGTTTTGTCATCCTGAGAGACCGTAGGTAGTGCCGACTTTAGTCGGCTGAGGTCTTTGGAAGCGATGGGAAGCCGACTAATGGTCTTCCAGAAATTAATCCGGTGTCGCGGCACGGGCTAGACCTGATAGATATGCCAGATTTGCGAGGTCTGGTTAGCGGATTATTTACTGGAAGACCATAAGTCGGCACTACGATGGCTGCCGCTTCGCCTCACGCATCCTACGAGGACACGCAACCCGCGCCGCCTCACCTCACGCATCCCCTGCCGAACCAAGCCGAGCGGCAAAACGGCGCGTAAAGCGCACGAGCTTATAGGGGCGTTCGCGCTGGGGCAGGTGGCCACAGCCAGGCAACAGACAGACCTCGGCGGACGTCAGGTTATCGCGGAAGAACTCAAAGGAGCCAGCGGGCAAAAAGGTATCGCGGCTACCCCAGACGAGGGCGACGGGCACGCGGATTGCGGCCAACTCTTCAGGGCTAAAGAAGTCATCCTCTTTGGCAGCAGCCACAAACTCGCGTACCGCATCGCGCAAAAAGAGATCGCGGAAGCTGTGTTGCGCCAGGTAGAGGGCCAGAGGCACGCGGCCAAACATCTGGCGGTAGATGCGCCGCACGGTACGCATATCGCGCACCGCCACCGTATCGGCAAAGGGCTCCCACGAAGGCCGACCAGCGAGCTGGGCGCCACCGGGATCGAGTAGGACAATCCCACGGGCCAACTCGGGGTTACGCACAGCGAGGCGGGCGGCAATCCAGCCCCCCATTGAGTTGCCCACAAGCAGGGCCGGGCCGCCTACGACATCACGCAGTAGCGCCTCGATTACCTGCACCTGCTCGTTGATACTAGCGTAGCGTCGTCCTGCTGGGTAGCCACTCAAACCAAAGCCGGGCAGATCCACGGCATAGACCGGGCCGATCTTCGCCATGCCACGGGCAACAAAGGCCCAGGTGATGGCGCTATCGGCGATCCCATGAATCAGGACAACCGGCATAGGGTTTTGGGGGTTCCCTCGGGCTGGTAGTTGGTAGTAGTGGGTCGGAATACCCGCCAAGCGGCGCTCGCAACTCTGCGTACCGCCGCGCAGCATAAAGCGCCGGGTGATCCCTAGCACAAGCGGGATCAAGACGCGCGAAAGTGGTTCACTAAAACTCATGCGTTGGGAGGAGATTGCTTCCATAGTTTTGTGGTGGTAGTTCGGGGTGTGCGCGGGAACCAGGTTCCCGCGCATGCTCCCGCTGTCAGGCCAGGTTGTAGGGCACCGCCCTACACATAGGGGGCAACGTGGTTGCCCCAGTTTCAATAGATAGCGATGCGCCCAACCCCTTCAGCGGGAACACAAACAAGAACGTGAGCCGTGCGTTGAAATTGCGTATGGTAACGAGCGATAAGCTCTTCTGTGAAGCGCTCGACCGCGCCGAGGCGCACGAGGCTAACAGTACTGCCGCCAAAGCCGCCGCCGGTGAGCCGCGAGCCATAGCAGCCGTCGAGGCTTTGGGCATGAGCGACAAGTGCATCAAGTTCTGGCACACTGACCGCGTAGTCGTCACGGAGGCTGGCGTGGGAGGCGTTCATGAGCGCACCGAAGCCCGCGAGATCGGCGTGTTCTAGGGCGGCAGCGGCAGCCTGGGTACGTTCAAGCTCGCTGATGACATGGCGGGCACGTTGGAGGATGGTGCGCGGCAGCAGCGGGGCGTGCTGCTCAAGTTGCGCCATGCTCACATCGCGCAACGCAGCAATCTGCGGCAAGGGGCCACGCAGTAGGCGTAGGGCTGCTTGGCATGCGCTCCGGCGCTCGTTGTAGTCCGAATCAACGAGTTGGTGGCGCACGCCACTATCGCAGACGACAATCCGCACATCGGGGGGAATAGGAATCGGGTGATAGCTCAGATCACGGCAGTCGAGCAGCAGCGCGTGGTTGGCATGCCCCAGTGCAGCCACAAACTGATCCATAATACCGCACTGCACCCCCACAAAGCTCTGTTCCGCCCCTTGGGCCAGCAGGGCCAACTCTTCGCCCAGCAGATTAACATTGTTGAGCGATTGCAGCGCGTAGGCAACCGCAACCGCAAGGGCAGCCGAAGAGGCCAAACCGGCCCCCATTGGCAGATCGCTCATAATGAGCAGATCGGCCCCCAACAGCGGCAGATCGCGGGCCATAAAGCTCTTGGCCACCCCCCGGATATAGTTGCTCCAAGGCTGATCGCTACTCCGTTCGATCCAATCGAGCGCAAAGCGGTCTTCAGCCTCAAGATCAACGCTATAGGTCTGCACAATGCGATCGGTACGGGCGCGAGCCGCCACAAAAGTCGCCCGATCCAGCGCCACTGGCAGCACAAAACCCTCATTGTAATCGGTATGCTCGCCAATCAGATTGACCCGCCCGGGCGCCTGCACCACCAGGCGCGGGTGCTTGCCAAAGCGATTGTAGAAGGCCGCATGGATGTTGGCGAGTTCGGGCATGAGGGACTCCGGGGGGGCTGGGGGATAGAAACGTAGGAAAGAGGTAAATAAAGTAGGCTAGAGGATAGAGAAAAGTAGGACAGTTGCACCAGAGGAACAATGTTTTACACTTCAGCGGCATTCAGCGCATCCTGATGGGGCAAACCTATTTTCTATTTTCTCCTTGCTGTATCCTTCCATTAGGTATTGTAGCACAGCCACACGTCACAAGGCGTCTCAATGGGCTTTATACCAATTACCCTTGACCCTGCCGCATCATCAAGCACGCGAAAGCCCATTGGGACGCCATGTTCGGCAATCTACAATCTACAATCTACAATCTACAATCGTACACGGTAAGTCTATGCTACAATTCAGCTTATCGAACAATGAGTTCTTATCACCTAGATACTCAATACTTAAGGAGTCCCCCATGTCCCTGCTTCCCACCACGAGCGTGGCCGCTCTGGCCAAGCATGTGGGCCAAACAGTAACCCTGGCCGGTTGGATTTACCATAAGACCGAAAAGGGGAAACTGGTCTTTTTGCAACTGCGCGATGGCACCGCTACGGTACAGTGTGTTGTCTTTAAGAAGAATGTGAGTGCCGAAGCGTTTGCCACCGCGCAACAACTCACCCAAGAGGCTGCCTGTCGCATTACGGGCAGCGTGCGTGCCGATGAGCGTGCGCCGGGCGGCTTTGAGTTGGATGTGGCTGAGGTGGCATTGGTAGGGGGCAGCAGTGACTACCCGATTAGCCCTAAGGAGCATGGCGTCGAGTTTTTAATGGAACATCGTCACCTTTGGGTGCGCTCGGCCCGCCAGCACGCCCTGCTGCGCGTGCGTGCTGAGGTGATGGCGGCATCCCAGGAGTGGCTCAATGCTCAGGGCTTTGTGCGCTTTGATACGCCTATTCTGACTGCGACGGCGGCTGAAGGTACAAGTAATCTCTTTGCCACGGAGTATTTCGACCTCGGCACAGCCTATCTCGCGCAAACCGGCCAACTCTATGTCGAAGCGGGCATGATGAGCTTTGGCAAGGTCTATTGCTTTGGTCCCACCTTTCGCGCCGAAAAGAGCAAAACCCGGCGCCACCTCACCGAGTTCTGGATGCTTGAGCCGGAGGTGGCTTTTGCCACCCATGCAGATAACCTGGTGCTGCAGGAGCAGTTCATCAGCGCGATTGTGCAGCGTGTACTGGAACGTCGCCGGGCCGATTTGGAGGTATTGGAGCGCGACACGACTGTGTTGGAACGTTGTCTCCCACCCTTCCCACGCATCACCTACGATGCTGCGCTGCAACTCATTGCCGAGCGGCAGGGCGAGGTGGAGGGCGCGACGCCACTGGCCTGGGGCGAAGATTTTGGCGCACCCCACGAGCAATTGATTGCCTCACAGTTTGATCGCCCCGTCTTTGTTGAGAAGTATCCCGCTGCGATCAAGGCCTTCTACATGCAGCCCGACGCCGAACGGCCCGAACTGGCCCTCTGTGCCGATCTCTTGGCCCCTGAAGGCTATGGCGAAATTATCGGCGGCTCGCAGCGCATCCACGATGTTGAGCTCCTCGAACGGCGCATTGTTGAGCATGGCCTGAAGCTTGAAGATTACCGCTGGTACCTAGATCTGCGGCGTTACGGTAGCGTGCCCCACAGCGGCTTTGGCATGGGCATCGAGCGAGTAGTTGCGTGGCTTACAGGGACGCGCCATATCCGTGAGACGATCCCGTTTCCACGGATGCTTTATCGGATCTATCCTTAGGTGGAGGGCGCGAGGACGCGAGGACGCGAGGACGCGAGGGCGCGAGGACGCGAGGACGCGAGGACGCGAGGGCGCGAGGGCGCGAGGACGCGAGGGCGCGAGGGCGCGAGGACGCGAGGGCGCGAGGGCGCGAGGGCGCGAGGGCGCGAGGGCGCGAGGACGCGAGGACGCGAGGGCGCGAGGACGCGAGGACGCGAGGACGCGAGGACGCGCACCCTCGCCTCCCGCATCCTCGCCTCCCGCATCCTCGCCTCCCGCATCCTCGCCTCACGCACCCTCGCAAGTCGGCAATCTACAATTATACGGTAGCAGTATGGTAATGCGACTCTGCTACACTGGGCCATAATCACCCAGCACTACTTCTCATCAATTCATACCTGTGTGTCAACTCAATTGCGCCTATGCGTATGGCTAGGGCGTTGCAGTCTGTTAGCGAAGTCGCCAAATTGCAACAAATGCAGCGGGGATATGGGCGTATTTGTGGGTGCGTACACACGTATAATAGACGTGGGTGTATAATATATCGTCTCCATAATCCCTAACAGGCTGTCTGAAAAGTCTATGAACTGGCGTTGGAGTGCCGGCTTTAGCCGGCTAAAGCCGGCACTCCAACACGTACCCACTAGCTTTTCAGACAGCTTCTAACAGGCACATGTGCAGGTACACCCACAAATACGAAAGGAGCTCCATGATGTCTTTGTCTTTCCGACGCCTCTACAGCTTGTTCGCCATGGTACTCGTGTTGCTGCTCTTAACGCCAACACCGCCTAGTGCTACGCTGGCCCAGGCGCCCCCACCGACGCCTGTTGATGAACAAGCGGCTACCAGACTGACGCTCGATGCAGCCGAGCTATCAGTGCCGACCGTGGCTAGCCCCCCACGGCAAATTGGTGAACGTTACACCCCGCCGTCCGACGCATTGCCCGAAATGGATGTAGTCGTCCCATTCGCCGAAGCCGAGCCGGTTGCCCCAGCAGGCTACATGCCCCCCAGCGAACTGGCAGATCTCAGCCTGCAACAACTGAACGATCTCTCCTTCCCGCAGCAAATTCAGGGCGACATCCAGGTTGACGTGGTGATAAGCCCCGAGCGCGTCACGCCCGGTCAAGATATTATCTACACCTATATCTTCACGAACACCCGTAGCACTCCTGCCTCCGACTTTGTTATTGCAGCCCGCTGGACTGAATTCGCGTTTGTTAATAATAGGAATACAGTCCAACAGTTCTGCAAGAACAGCGACCTGCAGGTTGTACCCCCGCGTTACTGCCTACCAGAGCAACAACGCAACGCCACGGTGGAGATTATTCCCCATACGACCGATGCTAATGTGATATACCAAATTACCTCATCGCTCGCTCCCGGCCAGTCTGGCAGTTTCCAAGTGGTATTAGGCACACGCGACAATCACTATCCGCTCACGGGCCAGCCGCCCAAGCGGCCTGCGGGCTCGGCTGCACTGGCCAATAGTGTTGGTAGCCCAAGTATCAGCGAGGACACCGCCAACGCGATCTTTATTGGCCCGGTCTTTGTGCTAGAAAAGGATCGCACGAGTCCCGCGACACACTACTACGCCCGCCCCGATCAGGTTGTCGAGTTCACGATCAGACTCGGTAACGCTACCGCTCCCGGCGACCGTGCTGGCGATCTTATTCGCGCCGATGCGGTTGCTGCGACCAATATTACCCTAACGGATCGCATTCCTGCGGGTAGCCAGTATGTAAGTTCGGAGGGGCCGGTACAGGCCGAAGTGGACGAAGAGAACGGCGAGATCCGTTGGGTGATCCCTGGCCCACTGCAACCTGGTGCCAATCCGCTGGAGTTCAAGGTGCGCTTCTTTAAGCTCGATGTTGCCATCGAGTGTACCATCCTCCGCAACAATACCTACTTTGTAACCAGCGATGAGATACCTCTGCTGGGTTCAGCCACAACCCGTCATATCATCTCAGGTAGGCGTGTAGATGCGAGCATCCAGGTGCCCGTGGTGATCGCAGCGGTCAGTGCCGATCCCGCCCGCCCGATCTTGGGCAATGAGGCCGAGATTACTATCAGGGTGCAGAATTTCTGGGATCGGCCGATCAATGATCTCGAATTGCGCTATATTATCCAGTCTAATGCCTACTACATACCAGGCCGCGCTAATCCACCGCCCTATTCTGCGCCCGACGGCAGAGAACTTGGCGGCGATGTGGTCTGGAAGCTCAATATGCCCGCTGGCTCCTTCAGCGCTCCCTCGAGCCAGACCGTGACTCTGGTGATTCGTGGTGGTAATACGACGACCGTGGCTCGTGGGACTGGTGTCGCCAGTGTGAGTGTGCCCCAAGATGTCCCCTCGGCCTGTATCCAACCCCGGAGTGGGCGGGCGAACTTCCAAGCCTTTACGCGCCTCTTTGCCAGCAAGCTCGCCGACCCCGAGATGGAGCAGACCGAAGGCCAATACTTGGTTACACGCGGCGGTAGCTTCACCTACATTATTGAGATCGAGAACCGTAGCTCGGAGACCGCCGATAACGTCCGCGTGATTGACCGCATGCCCTCGGGCAACGGTGCTAACTTTAGCTACCAGCAGGGTTCTTCCACGCTCAATGGCCAATCGTTCCAACCCACGGATGTGCGGAATGGTAGCGGTGGCACGATCACCTGGGAGGGCATCAGCGTACCGGCTGAAGAGACGATACAGCTCCGCTACACCCTGAACATCGAAGGCTACGAGTATATTGACCACTGCAACGCCTTCGACTATGAAGTGGTAGATAGCGACGAAACTGTCAACAAAACCCGCGCAAACCGGGTCTGTGTACGCATCTCACCGCCGATGATCCTGACCAAGACGGCCAGCCGTGAGACGATTGACGGTAATAATGAGGAAGACAACCACGAAGTGGTCTTCACCCTCACCTATAGGAACCTCGACAACCGTGAATACCGCGTCGGCCTCTATGATGTTGGCGGCAACTTTGCCTTTGTCCGTATGGACGACGACAATCCGCCACCGACGGTTGTCAGTGGTAATACCTTCGAGTGGCCGCAACGAACCATTGGCCCGAATGAGAGCTACACGGTGCGTTTTGTGGCCCGGCTGGATCCACCTCGCTGCCGAAGCACCTCCTTTAACAACATTCTTGACTTCCGCTTCACACCCAGCCTTGGTGGAACGTCCTACGTTGTGCGTTCAGTGCCACGCACCGCTGCTCCCGTAGAATACCTCTGCGGTACCGTCTTGAACACACTCACCTTCAGCAAGGCAATTGACCCGCGCGGCAACATCAGCCTCCAGGATCGCCACGAAGTTCGGCTGAATGTGAAGAATAACAATACCGAAGCTGAACAGCGTAATGTACGCTTCATTGATGTACTGCCCCCCGGCTTTACCTTTGATGGCATGTCACCCGATAGTGCGATTAGAGATCAGCCTCAGAGCACTACACGCGAAGACGGGCGTGTAGTGCTGACATGGACGCTTGCCACGCTTGCGCCTGACGCCAGTACGAATGTGCGCTTCTTCGCCCGTTCGGGCGATATCGTTGGCCCCTTTAGAAATCTGTTCCGCGCCGAGGCCGACAACATTGACGGCGTAGGCACCTGCCCTGATGATCCGCAAGAGCCTTGCCGCAACTACGAATGGATCGAAGATGAGGACGACGAGTTTAGGCTCTATGCCTTTGCTAATATCCAGGTGGTGCCGATGGCTACCGTCGAGCCCACAATTGAGCGGGCCGATCAATGCGTCAACCTTGACCACGAGCAGGAGCGCGACTACCAGATTAGCATCGTGAACACCAATCGCCACGCTTACACCAGCACGGCGGTGACCGTGACGCTGCCGCTGGGCCTCTACTACGAGAGAATGTTGGAGGAAGGGGGCAACCCGCCGCGTGTGATCTCGGAGGATCATAACGGTACGGTGCTGCGCTGGGAGAATCTGTATGTACCAGAGAAGCCAGCGGACGTATCGGCAGCCCAGATCGCCCTACGTATGCGTCTACGCATCGGTGAAGTCTGGGGGCCACTCCAGCCCCGCGCCCAGGCCAATAGCCCTGATGGGGCCCTGCCCATCAAGGACGGGGTTCTCGACCCGATCATTAGTCTCTGTGAACCCCCCAATCCGGCCCTTGGCCTGCATGCAAACAAGAGCAGTGTGAGCTCTGAAGAGGAGTTCTACTACGTTATCTCCGCGATCAACCCGACGAACAGTCCGGTCAACGTTGACATCAGAAATAACCTCAACGAGAAACTCCAATACCTCCAGACCTTGATCGGGCCGTCGCCCCAAGTGGACGGTCAGAATCTCATCTGGTCCAACCTGACCATTCCAGCCGCTACAGATGAGCGATCTGGACGCTTGCTGATCGTCTTCAGGGTGCAAGTGAACGGTGGCGTCGCTGGTGACGTGATCCTGAATTGGATCACCCACCATAACACTGAGGCATCGTTCAATACCGACAGAAGCTTCACCCAAGTCTTCGTTATAGAAGGAGTGGTTATCAGGAAACTCTACTTGCCGTTGGTTGTTCGTTGAGGGATCTATGGCTAGAGCTTTGGGATCACAAGGATGGCCCTCACCCCCGGCCCCTCTCCCACAACGTGGGAGAGGGGCGACGGCACCGCTGTTTTTGTGCGTTCCTTTGCGCTCTTTTGCGGCACCGTTCTGTTCCCCTGTTCTTCTGTTCTTCTGTTCCTCTGTTCCTCTGTTCGCCTGTTCGCCTGTTCCTCTGTTCCGCCCTACCGCCCCCCGGTCTGGGCCGAGATACGCATCAAGAGCCCCACGATCAGAAAGTTGATCAGGATCGAGGAGCCTCCGTAGGAGATGAAGGGCAAGGTGATGCCTGTCAGTGGAATGAGGCGTAGGTTGCCGCCGAGGATGATCAGCGTCTGCACGGCAATGATGGATGTTAGCCCCACCACGAGGAGTTGCTCAAAGCCTCGGAAGCGCCCCGGAATTCGTAGGGCAATGTGAAAGCCACGGAAAATTAAGAGGATGTAGGCAATCAAGACCGCCAATGCTCCCGCGAGGCCCAACTCTTCACCAATGGCTGTAAAGATAAAATCGGTGTGGATTGCGGGGACAATTGCCGGTACGCCCATGCCCAACCCTTGGCCAAAGATGCCGCCTGAAGCGAGCGCGTAGATCGCCTGCACAATCTGGTAGCCACTGCCGCGTGCGGTCGCCCAGGGATCGAGCCAGACCTGAATACGCAGTGAGACAATAGGCATCAGTTGGTAGAGAATGTACGCCCCGCCGCCAAAGGCGATCAGTCCGGCGAGTACGTACCACGCCCGCCCCGTCGCGGCATAGAGCATGGCCAAAAAGACCCCGTAGAGCAACAAGGCTGCTCCTAGGTCGCGCTGAAAGACAATGGTACTCATTGCAATGCCCCACATGGCAGCGAGGGGCACCAGATAGGGGAGCGGCGGCAAGGTCAATGGCCCCAACTGATAACCACCAGCCACCACCTCGCGGTGCTGGTTTAGGTAGGAAGCCATAAAGATCACCAGGATAATCTTGAGCAACTCCGAGGGCTGGAAGAGAAAGAAGCCAAAGTTGAACCAGAGGTTCACACCGGAATTGTTGGGATCAACGCCAAAGATAAAGGTTGCGCCGATCAGCACCAAGCCCGAGGCCAGCCAAAAGTAGCGGTAGTGATCCAAGACATCAATGAGTGAGAGACGCAGATTGCGGATCAGGATGCGATCCCAGGGCAGAAAGATGATCGCCGCCATGCCCACCACCCCCAGCGTGACCCAGAGTGATTGTTTGGCATCAATTGCTTCGTAGCAGCCAAACACCACCCCGTCGGGCGTAGAGCAGCGGTAGAGCGCGTTGAGGCTCGGCTCCAGGCGTGCCGTCAGCATCAGGCTTAGGCCCGCCAAGAGCGCCACCAACGGCAGGAGAATCTGATCGGCCTGGGGGCTATGGAAGCTCAAGCCCACCGAGACCGCAATGAAGAGCAGCAGGGGCAGCGTCGAAGGCCAGAGGATACTCAACAGCCCCGGCACTGTAGCTACAAACTCACGCTGTTGCGTCGCCACCATGACCAGCAGGTAGCCCGCTGCAAAGAAGAGCAGGACAGTGAAGAGGAGTTGAAACTCGATTCCCCGAAATTGGCGTAGGCGTTTTAGCATGGTACCAACTCCTCACGGTACCCAACCCAACTCAGCCAAAAAGTTCAGATCGTCGCGGCTCAGTTGGCCTGTGGCATAAGCACGGGGCAATAGGTCGGGCCGACGGGCAAGGGTGCGGCGCAGACGCTCTTTGCGCCGCCAGCGCGCCACTGCACCATGGTGTCCAGAGAGCAGCACCGGCGGCACAGGGTGATCCTCCCAGAGGGCAGGTCGGGTGTAGTGCGGGTATTCGAGCAGGCCGTCGCTATGGCTCTCTTCGCTAATCGACTCGGCATCAATCACACCAGGGCGCAAGCGGGCAACCGCATCAATCAGCACCATTGCGGCCAATTCGCCACCAGTGAGTACATAATCCCCGATGCTCATTTCTTGGGTCACGAGCGTCTCGCGCACCCGTTCATCCAGACCCTCATAGTGGCCGCAGAGCAGAATGAGCCGCGGCTGGAGCGCCAGTTCGTGGGCTAACGCTTGGGTAAAAGGCGTCCCATCAGGGCTGAGGAGGATCACGGGGGCAGGCGGCGCTTCCGGTTCTAGTGCCAGCACCGCACGGATAGCCGCCGCCGTCGGCACCGCCTTCATCACCATACCGGCCCCACCGCCATAGGGCGCATCATCAGCGGTACGGTGGCGATCCGTAGCCCAATCGCGGATATTGTGCAGACGCAGCGTCATCAGCCCGGCCTGCTGCGCCCGCTTGAGAATGCTTTCAGTCATGGGCCCGCTGAACATCGCGGGAAAGAGAGTTAGGACATCAAAAATCATGCGTTTTTTCGTTCGTGTTGGTAGCATAGTCGCCAACACGAACGAAATAATACCAAATTATCCTTTTACCCCAAACTGGTCAAATACTGATCCAGAAACCCAATCACCCGCTGGCAATAGGCTGGCCGATCAATAAAATAGGCCCCACAGTGATCAACGCCAGGCACCATCCAGAGCTCACGCGGCTCCTTGGCGGCCTGGTAGAGCCGCTCAGCGTGGCTGCACGGCACGAGGGTATCCTCAGCACCATGGATGATCATAAGTGGGCGTGGGGCAAGCTGGGCCACCCGATCCAGCGGACGCACACTGCTGAAGCGGTAGCCATGGCGCATGTGTACAATCTGATCAGCGGCCATGACTAAAAATTCTGCAGGCAGGCGCAGCACACTACGGATATTATGGGCCACCACATCGCGGCCCGTGGTGAAGGCGCTATCGGCCACCACCGCGCCAATGCGGGCATCTTGAGCCGCAGTGAGGATGGCCACCGCTGCACCCATCGAAAAGCCAACCACCCCAATGGCCGCCTGGGGCTCACGGGCGGCGACAAAATCCACTGCGGCGGTCAGATCATCCACCTCACGGCTCACCAGGGTTTGTGGCCAGGGATCAGATTCACCGCGCCCTCGGAAATCGAAGAGCAGCACACTATAACCCGCACGCCAGACATTGCTGCCAATGCCAAGCATATCATCCTTGCTGCCGCTATGGCCGTGGCAGCCAATCATAACCCCTTTGGGCTCTGCTTGGGGCAACCACCAACCGCGCAGCGTAACCCCGGCACTACTGGTAAAACGCACAGGCTCAAAGGGTACGCCCAACTCCCAAGGGGTAAAGGTATAGGCATCAAGGAAGGTGCGGCGCGGCTCAGGGCTTACGCGGCCACTCACATACCAAGCCGCTCCCAAAGCGCCCCCAACAAGGCCAATCGCCCCACTGAGCAGCGAAGGAAGCAACGCACTGCGACGGATCATAGAGGAGTTCCTTAGGCAAGCAAAGAGGAAATAGGAAAGAGAAAATAGGGCGGTAGCGCAATAGCATAGCTCATCCGCGTGGCGCAGTAAAGGGAAAGAAGGGCTGTGTCCCATCACTGAGTTGCACATCCACCTCATAGAGTCCAGCACTGTAGCGGCCTTTATAGGGCAGACCCAAGCCATGCACGAGGGCAATCATGCCAGTGTTATCTGCATGAGTCAAGAGCGACATGTGCTGCATGCCCCGCGCCATTGCGGATTGAATCAACAGATCAAAGAGTTGCCGTCCGAGCCCGGCATGCTGAAAATCGTCGCGTACCACAATCGAGCCTTCGCAGGCATGCTCACGATCCGCAATACAGCCATAGCGTGCGACAGCCACACACTCATCGCGCCCCTCTTCTTCAATCAGTGCAATGAGTGCCAACTCGCGCTTGGGGTTAATCTGAGCTAGGCGCTGGGCTTCCTGATGAACCCGATCGGGATCAATGTGATCCAGTGGCACAAAGAAGCGCCGGTAGCGCGTCTGAGAAGAGAGCCGATAAAACATGCGCTCAAGCAGCGCCCCATCTTCGCGGCGCATATGACGCACCCGCACCGCGTAGCCATTACGGGCGGTTAGCGTTACCGTAGCGGTGGGGTTGGGATGGTTGACAAACAAGACATTGCTCATATTAGCCTTTCGCCAACACGTATAATCCTACATACCGTTGAACATGCCGCATCATCAAGCACGCGAAAGCTCACTGGAACACCATGTTCGGCAATCTACAATCTGAAATCTACAATCTACAATCTGAAATGGCATAACGCACTGCATTACGATAGCATTGTACACTGTAAGAGTTACGGGCATGTTACGGTCTTTCGGACGCCTTGGCGCAGTACTTTAAGCAAGAGTTAAGATTTCACAACTATACCACTGGCTCAAGCGTTGTACAATGCACCATATGAGTATTGTGGTGGCCAAACCACCGCATCCCACAGCGTTGTGAGCAGAAAGATTTCCGCGATGGCAACAGTTGCAACCGCACGTCGCATCGCCCCATAGTTTGACAGTCAGCAGAGTCCTCGGTGCGCCCTGCGCCCGGGGGCTTTGCCGTTCTGTACACCCGCTGCGAAATTTTTGCGTGGGTGCCGCTTGTTTATTGGTATGGAGGACCAGATGGAACTCACAATCAAAAGCCGCAACAGTAAGATCACCGAGCGTCAGCGGAGCCATATTAACGAGAAGCTGAGCAAGCTCGTGCGCTATATGGGCGGTATCACCAGCGCCACCGTCGAGGTCCACACCCAGCAGCAACGCAACGCTGGCGAAGTCAGTCGCGTCCAAGTCACCCTGGTCGGCGAGCATGGGGTTATTCTGCGTGCCGAAGAGCAGAGCAACGACCTCTTCTCGGCGATTGACCAGGTGCAGTCGGTTTTGCAGCGCCAGATCAAGCGCTACAAAGAGAAATACTGGCGGCGCGAACGCGCCCCCCGCCCCGTCGAGGCTTTCGTTGTCAACGAGCCCGATCTGCCTACAGCCGAAGCCGCTCCCGACGAGGAAGCCGATCACGACCACGAGCTCATCCGCACCAAACAGTTCACTCTGCGCCCCATGTTCACCGACGACGCGATTGAGCAGATGGAGCTGCTTGGCCACAATTTCTTCATCTTCCAAGACGCTGAGAACCAGCGCCTCAGCGTGCTCTATCGCCGCCGCGATGGGAACTATGGGCTGATTGTGCCTGATCCGGTGTGAGGGTAGAGAGGGCACAGAGGGTACAGAGAGTTTGAACCACAGAGGCACCGAGGACACAGAGGGGGAGGAGCGAGAAAGTTAGGCAGAAATGCAGATAGAACATCTCTCTCTGTGCCTCTAGGGTACAGAGGGCACAGAGAGTTTGAACCACAGAGGCACAGAGGACACAGAGGGGGAGGAGCGAGAAAGTTAGGCAGAAATGCAGATAGAACATCTCTCTGTGCGCTCTGTGCCTCTGTGGTTCAAACCCTCTGTGTTCTCGTGTAACCTCTACCTCACTTCAGCTCCGGCATGCCAACCGGCTCCTCACGCGGCTCGCAGACGCCACAAAAGAGCGCCCGTGCCGTCACAATCGCCTGGTGGGTGTTGTGCTGATCCTTATAGAGCGCGACAATATACGGCATCTCGCGCACATGATCACGGCAGAGCGCCCGCCCACAAAAACGACAGACCCCATGGGCCGGTCGGTCACAGTGCCAACAGTTCATCCTATTCTCCTCAAGCCCACCACGAGGCCCACTGCAACCACTTCGCCCAAGGTTAAGGCCAAGCGGTGTAGTAGGCTGCCTATAATCGCCACCGGCAAGGGTACCACCTGAGCTAAAAGGGTGGTCAAGATCGCCTCACGCACGCCCAAGCCACTTGGGGTCAACAGGCTCAAATAGCCCAAGGCCCACGCTAGTGCCGCCGCGCCCACCAAGAAGGGGAGCAGCGCAATACCTACCGGCGTAAGTGCCGCAACCAACACATAGAGCGCTAGCCCAGCGGCTAGATTGGCCAGCGCAAAGGCCCCCAAAAGCCAAAGCATGGTGCGGTAGCGGTAGGGCCATGCCAGATCGGGACGTTTCAGACGTACCGCCGCCCAAGCCAAGAGCGCCCCAAAGATGCGTGGGTGCAGCGCGATCAGCCCAAGCGGCAGCAGCCCAAGCAGCCACAGCTCTGCGCCCGCCCCAACGCCCCAAAAAGGCAGGCTCAGCCCAAAGAGCAACGCCGCACCCATCAGCGTCAGCAGTTGCTCAACGGTGGCGCTCGTAGCCACATGGCTCTTACTCACCCCCAACTGACCCGCCAGCGCCACCCGGCCCACAATATGCCAGATGTTGCCCGGCACATACCGGGCGAGCATGGTACTCAACCAGATGTGACTCCCTGCCAGCAAACCAACCTGCCCTGCAGCCCCCTCCATAGTGCGCAACAGCAGTGTCCAGCCAAGGGCAAGCCCGGCAAAGTAGAGCGCACCCCAGCCTATGCTGATCAGCAGCGGCAGTGGCCCCAATTGCCAAGGGTAGTGACGTAGTTCATCAAGTTGGCCCCACAGGAACCAAGCCCAAGCTAGGAGTACCAAGCCAAAGATCGCCCCACGCAGCCAAGGCGAGCGTAGCACAGCGTGCATAGCTCAAATCCTACACAGGGCCAGCGTCCACGGGAAGCTGGTACAAGTGGCCACGATGCGGCAATGCCTACCTACAAAACGCCGAAAAGCCCAGGCTGACCAATGGTTCACATGGCCGGGATCATTGCCCCATGCGGCCACGTTTTTGCCGCGCAGAAAATTTGCCCCCCGAAAGAGGGGCTCATTGGGCACACTTAACAATAGCCAATCCCGACTGACGCGCAACAATTCAGCAAGACCCCGTTCCGGCTGATCGAGATGTTCCAATACCTCCATGCAGACTACCAGATCAAAACTGCCAGGCAGGAAGGGTAGTGCATAGAGATCGCCTGCGGTAAAGCCACGGCCCGGATTAAGTTCTTCCGCCACACGCAGTGCCCCCGCACTGCCATCAAGCCCCAGCACCGCTCCGGGTAACTCGGCCAACACTTCCCGCATCGCAAAGCCCTCGCCACAGCCCGCATCCAGAATCTGTAGGGGCCGTGGCTCTATCCGCGCCAACAAAGCTCCCGCCGCTGTATGAAAACGCCCCAGCAGGTAACGTTGTAGCGGATTACCACTCGTATGCTTTTGCAAATTAGAACTAGTGTAGTTGGTAGTGTTCATAACCATATGTTAACGCAACATGCGCCTAATCGAGAACTCATCGCCCGTCCGGTAGGTGTTGTGACGCAGCATTTCGCCTACTAAGCCTGTCGAGAAGAATTGTAAACCAGTAATCAGTAGCAAGACCCCCAAGGTGAGCAGGGGGCGATCGCCAATTGGGCGAAAGCCTTGCAACCAGAGGATGCTCAGGTAGGCGCAGATCGCCCCTCCTACCAGCATCAACAGTGTCCCAATGGTGCCAAAGAGCCGCAAGGGACGATTCAGGTAGGAGGTGAGAAAGAGAACCTGGATAAAATCAATATAGCCTCGCCCCAACCGCCGAGCGCCAAACTTGCTCTTGCCATAACGTCGGGGTTGATGTTCAACCGACACCTCGGTCACCTTAAAGCCCTGCTGATGGGCCAATACCGGAATGAAGCGGTGCAGATCACCATAAAGCTGGATTTCACGCACCACGTCGCCATTGTACGCCTTAAAGCCACAGTTGAAATCATGGAGGTGGACACCTGTCATGCGCGAGACCACCCCGTTAAAGATGCGCGAGGGCAGGGTTTTGGAGAGCGGATCGTTGCGTTTGATCCGCCACGCCGAGACGAGATCGTAGCCCGCATCGAGCTTTTCAAAGAGGCGGAACATATCAACCGGGTCTTCCTGCATATCGGCATCAATGGTAACCACCCGCGCCCCCCGGCAGAGCGTAAATCCCGCCTGGAGTGCAGCCGTCTTGCCAAAGTTGCGCCGAAACTGCACCACCCGAATGCGCTCATCAGCCGCATGCAACTTCTGCGCTACCTCAAAGCTCCCATCACGGCTCCCGTCATCTACCAACAAAATCTCATAGCTATCACGGTAGGGTGCCGGACCAGCCGCCAACACCTCAGTAATCCGCTTACAGATCATCGGCAGGCTCTCATGCTCGTTGTACACCGGAATGACAACCGAGAGCGTCAGCCCATCCTCTGCCAACGTTGGACGTTCATCTTCAAGAATGTTAGCAGTGGTCATAGTATGCTCCCCTTAACGTTAGGCCCGCACAACAATATCTGCTTGCATTATATCAATTGGGTGTGACCAAGTATCCTCTGGTGGGGGTGCGGGGGAGGCTTCGCCTCCCCCGCAGAACTTTTTTCGTTCGTGTTGGCGGCGAAGCCGCCAACACGAACGAAAAATGAAGGTTTGGGGCGTAACCCCACCAGCGGATTTTAGGGCTACCGCCCTGAACGTAAGCCTATCGATCAGCACAGCCGCCCCCGAAGCCCCGCCGCTATGCTATAATGCGCCTTGCGCTTATTGACAAGATCGTTGAGGAGGTTTGGATGCAGATCGAGCATCGGAGCTTCAATCGGGTTGACCTCCTGGCGGTGGCGGGGCGCATTGATGCGGCCACCTCGCCTCAGTTGAGACAACAGGTTGAGGCGCTCTTTGAGCAAGGTCGCTACCGGCTGGTGCTTGATTTGGCCCAGTTGGAGTATATCAGTAGCCCCGGCCTGCGTGTGCTGATTGAGGCGCGTAAACGTGCCCGCGAGTGGAAGATTACCGACCTTGAGGGTGGCGATATTCGGATTGCCAATTTGCCCCCCCGTATCAAGGAGGTCTTTGATCTCACGGGGTTTACGTCGCTCTTTGAAATCTATGCTGATGTAACCGCAGCAGTCGGATCTTTCTAAGAAGTTGTCTGAAAAGCCGGGATGCACACGCTGGAGTGCCGGCTTTAGCCGGCTTTAGCCGGCTAAAGCCGGCACTCCAACGCCAACTCATAGACTTTTCAGACAGCCTCTAAGCTCCTTCAAACCTCCCCGCAGACGAAGTGCCAATGGA
The DNA here is from genome assembly GCF_002532535.1 of Candidatus Viridilinea mediisalina. Lineage (GTDB taxonomy): Bacteria > Chloroflexota > Chloroflexia > Chloroflexales > Chloroflexaceae > Viridilinea > Viridilinea mediisalina. The sequence continues at coordinate 36,646 of NZ_NQWI01000007.1, read as the reverse complement.
TAGCATTACGCTTACTGCCGATCTTGATGCCCTGGCCCAAATTAGTGCCTTTATTACTGAGGCGGCTGAGTTGGCTGGCCTTGATGAGCGTGCCACTTGGCAGGTGCAGTTGGCGGTTGATGAGGCGGCCACCAATGTTATTCAGCATGCCTATGATCCCGATCATCCCGGCGATCTGACCCTCTCGTGGCAGTCTGATGAGCAGCGCTTCGTTATTGTTCTCCGTGACTACGGACGCCATTTCGATCCGCATAATGTCCCGGCCCCCGATATTAACTCTTCTATCGAAGAACGCCAGGTTGGGGGCTTGGGTATCTATCTGATTACGCGCCTCATGGATGAGGTGCGGTTTGATTTTAATCCCAATGGTGGAAATCTCTTGACAATGGTCAAGTATATTGCCAGTGGCCCGCGTGATGATGTGGTGATCATGCCCATCCAAGGGCGGGTTGATGCCGTTACTGCGCCCCAGCTTACCCGCGATGTTCACGCGCAGATTGCCCAGGGTGCCCGCTTTGTGCTACTCGATTTGCAAGAGGTGGTCTTCCTCTCTTCAAGTGGGCTGCGGGCGCTGCTGATTATTCGTAAGGAGTTGATGACCCTGGGCGGTGAGCTGCGCCTAGCCGCGCTGCAACCCCAGGTTCATGAGGTCTTTGCGCTCACCGGCTTTACTCAGGTCTTTGCGATCCATCCTACCCCCGAAGAGGCTGAGAGTGCCTTTGGTCAAGGACGGGCATGATACCATTTCAGATTGTAGATTGTAGATTGTAGATTATGGAGGAATGAATTCATGGCTTCCCGCTTTCACAATAAGGTCGCTATCGTTACTGGTGCCTCGTCCGGGATTGGCCAGGCGGTTGCGCTTGATTTGGCCCGCGAAGGCGCTAAGGTGATGATCTGCGCCGCACGTAATGTCGAAGGGCTTGAAGAGACGCGCAAGGCGATTATTGACCTCAATGGCGTCTGTGCCACAATGACGGTTGATGTGCGCGACCAGAGTGCGATTACGGCCTGTGTGCAAGCTACTCTTGAACAGTTTGGCAATATTGATATTCTGGTCAACAATGCTGGGGTGGGTCAGTTTATGCCCTTTCCCCGTATGAGCGATGAGGAGTACGACCGCGTGATGGATACGAATCTGCGCGGTACGTTCGCTTTCTGCCGCGCTGTGTTGCCGACGATGATGGAACACAATTATGGCAAAATTGTCAATGTGACCTCCATTATGGGTGAAGTGGCCGCCGTTGGTCAGAGTATCTATAACGCGAGCAAAGGCGCAGCCAAGTTGCTCACCCAGGGCCTCGCGGTGGACGTGAGTGGCCACAATATCAACGTCAACGCTGTAGCCCCCGGCATCATCGTCACCAACATCACCCGCCGTATGCTCGGCGACGCCGAACGCGAACGCTACTTCGTGAGCCGCATCCCCAAGGGGCGCATCGGCCAACCTGCCGATGTCTCCGCCGCTGTGCTCTTCCTCTGTAGCGATGAGGCAAGCTACATCCACGGCACCACCCTTGTGGTTGATGGCGGCATGATCTGTACACGCTAACGCGCTGCTCCAGCCGAGGGCGCGGGGGCGTAGCCCCAACTAGCGGGAGTGTGCGGGAACCTGGTTCCCGCACACTCCCGCAACACTAGCCTAACAGCCTCTTGGCTGCCTGTTCGCCACTCGTGATCGCTCCCTCCACAAAGGGGCCGCCTAAGTAATCCCCGGCAAAGACGAGTTTCTGCGTTTCGATCCCACCACTGAGGAAGCGGGCGATGCGCTGGAAGCTGCCTACATCAAATTCGGGGAGCGCCTCTGGGCAGCGATAGAGCCGCTGGAATTCTGCGTGAGGCGTGGGGTCGTAGGATGGCACGAGCCGCCGCAGTTCACTGAGCATCAGACGGCCCAAGCTGGCATCGTCATGCTCGCGTAACGCCCGACTCGCCGGGCCGCTCATGTGCAGGCAGATCAGGTCGCGCCCCTGTGGCGCAAAGCTGGCCGCCTTGACCGTCTGCATGGTGGCCGATGCCAGGAAGGGGGTCTCGCGGCGCGGAAAGAGTAGCCCATAGATCTCGTTGGGCAACTGGTTCCGCGTGCCCACCGCGAGATTGACGGTGGCCGAGTAGTGTACTGCGGCAAAGAAGTCCCGCTGCGCCCCGTTGAGCCAGGGTAAGAGCTGCGGCACCACATTGGCCGTCGTCGCCACCACCACCCCCGCCGCCTCATAGCTCCGCTCGCTGCCCCCCTGGCGCGCCTTGATGCGGTAACCCCCATGGGCATGTCGTTCTACCGCAAGCACTTCGGTGGCGCTGTGTACCTCCAGGTGGGCCGCTAAGGCCCGGGCCAACTGCCCAATCCCTTCGTCGAGCGTAAAGATCCGTAAGCCCGCTGGGTGGGCCAAGCCGGCCCGCAATGCAATCAGCAGCAAAGCCCGCGATGTACGCTCAGGTGTCCAGTAGAAGATTCCCGCAATCGCCGGTTGCAACAGATACTCCAGCAGCTCCTCCGAGAGATGGGCCCGCGCATAAGTACTCACCGAGCAGTCATCAAGCTGGTGGGCTTTCGCAAAGGCATGGAGATCGAGCTGCGAGGCATGGCGCAGCAGTGAACCAACCAAGTATGAAAGCGGCAACTTCTGGCGTGTCCCTACCAACTGGGTAAAGGCTGCCCGCAGATTGGGCCACAACGCATGCAACTGCCCATTGCGGAGTGTCGCCGCACTACGGGGGATCTGGCGTAAGGCATGGCCCAAACCTAACTCGTCAATCAACGCCAGCGTGCGCGTATAGAAGCTGGCCAAAAACTCAGCCCCCAACTCAATGCGGTAGCCCCCCTCCATCACGGTGCGTGCCCGGCCCCCCACCGCCGTTGCTCGCTCCAAGACCACCACCCGCATACCTGCATGCTGAAGTTGACGCGCCGCTGCCAAGCCCGCCAAGCCCCCGCCAATGACGATAATCTGTTGTCCCGGACTAATCATATCGGTTCCATCATAGCATGCCCATGGCCTAACCTGTGCTTGGGGCTGGGCTAACGTTTAGGGCTGCCGCCCTCCAACCCGCTGTTGGGGTTTTTGTTAGCGCGAAAAAGCTCTGGGCCGCGCCGCTTGGCTTCGACAAGCTGGCTTCGACAGGCTCAACCACCGAGCCAGCGGCGCGGTGGCTGAGCCTGTCGAAGCCACCGCGAGGTCGCCTGCCAACCCAAGGCTTTTTCGCGCTAACTAGTTTTTTTGTTCCGTTGTGGCGGCGCAGCCGCCACAACGGAACAAAAGGCGCGGTGGCGCGGTGGCTGAGCCTGTCGAAGCCACCGCGCCTCCCCCAAACCCCCGCCGGGGGTTCTACTCCGCCTAAAGTCTGATGGCAAAAGCCGCGCAAGTGTGCTACCCTAATGCTTGACCCCACAAGCCTATTTCCTATTTCCTTGTTTCTATATCCTTACAAGGAGCGTACCCCTTGGCCCTTCGTAGTGAATTCTCGATAGCAGGTGCCTATCAATATGATCAACGTAGTTTGGGGGGGTGGATTCGTTCGCATCTCCTGCGCTATTGGCGTCTCTTGCTCGGCTTCTATCTCTGCTTTTTCGCCGCTTGGGCCTGTTACGCTGGCTCACAGGTGCTGATTGGGCGCGCCGCCGATGAGATTATTAGCCCCAGTGCGCCCAACGGCCTGCTGATTGTCGCGCTGCTCGTCTTTGCCGTCTTTGTGGGCGATGCCTTCTCTTCACTACTCGGTATCATCTCTGCCGAGACGCTCGCGGCGCGCTTTGAGGCCGATGCGCGCCAAGAACTCTATGAGAGCCTCTTGGGTAAGAGTAAGACCTTCCACGACCGTCAGCGCTCCGGCGATATTATGGCTCGCGCTACCGATGATACCAATGCCCTTGCCAATATGATTGTCCCTGGTGGGCTGCTCGCCTCCGAGACGGTGATCGGGATTGTGGTGCCCCTTACCTTCATCGGGCTTACCCATGTAGAGCTTTTGTTCGTACCGATTATCTTCGTGGTACTCTACATCATCACCGCCCGACGCTACCTCCGCCGTCTCGATCCTGTCATCACGGCCCAACGCGAGCAGTACGGGCGCATGAACGCCAGCCTCAAAGAGACCGTCTCGGGCATCGAGGTGGTCAAGGCCAGTGCGCGTGAGCCCTTCGAGCATGCCAAATACCGACGCAACGCCCGCCTCTTCCGCGACTTCTTTGTGCGCCAGGGCTACATCGAAGCACGCTACCTGCCCCTACTGATCTACGGCATCACCGTTGGCCTCACCTTCCTCCACGCCATGTGGCTCTACAGCCAAGGCACCATCAGCGTCGGCCAGGTCATCGCCGTCATGGGCCTCGTCAACGTCCTGCGCTTCCCCACCTTCATCTCCATCTTCGCCTTCTCGGTCATCCAAGCCGGGATCGCCAGTGCCCGCCGCATCTTCCGCATCATTCAGGCCGAAACCGACCTCGACGAGAACCGGCAGGGCCACCGCGCCCCGCTGCACGGCGAAATCCGCTTCGAGAATGTCTCGTTCGCCTACCCCGCCGAGCATGTGGAGGATGCCCCTCAGCATATGGCGACGGCAGAGCAGGCGCAGCAGGATGCCGGACAGGTGCCACTCCAGGCCGCTCAAGGCACCAACGGCCCCCACGGAACAACAAGCAGTGTTGCACCACCCACCGCCATTCTGCACAACATCAGCTTCCAGATCGCCGCTGGGCAGACCGTCGCCATCGTGGGTCAGACCGGCAGCGGCAAGAGCGCCCTCACCCAACTGGTCAACCGCACCTACGAGGCCACCTCCGGGCGCGTGCTGCTCGACGGCATAGACGTGCGCGACTGGAGCCTCGATGGCTTGCGCTCACAGATCGGCAAGATCGAACAGGACATCTTTCTCTTCTCGCGCAGCCTCGCCGAAAACATCGCCTTCGGCGCACCCAACGCGACCCAGGCGCAGATCGAAGCGGCAGCGCAGGCCGCCCAAGCTCACGCCTTCATCAGCGCCCTACCCGACGGCTATGCCACCGTCGTGGGCGAACGGGGCGTCACCCTCTCTGGGGGGCAACGCCAACGCATCGCCCTCGCCCGCGCCTTCCTGAGCGACCCGCGCATCCTCATTCTCGACGATTCTACCAGTGCAATTGATAGCGCCACCGAAGACCAGATTCAGCAGGCCATCCGCAAAGCCCAAGAGGGGCGCACCGTCCTTCTGATCACCCACCGCCTCTCGCAAATCCGCTGGGCCGACCAGATCATCGTGCTCGACGGCGGTCACCTGGTTGCCGCCGGTACCCACGAAGAGCTCTTGCAGAGCTGTGCGCTCTACCAGCGCATCTTTGCGCGGTATGAGCCAGAGGTTGTGCAGGAAGTAGGCAGTAGGCAGTAGGTAGTAGGTAGTAGGTAGTAGGTAGTAGGTAGCTATCGCTAAGAAGCTGTCTGAAAAGGGCTTCAGTGTCGTTCCACACGATGTGGCACACGCTGGAGTGCCGGCTTTAGCCGGCTAAAGCCGGCACTCCAACGCCAGTTCATAGACTTTTCAGACAGCCTCTAATATCCCCTTTTGCTGGTATGTGCGGGCGGCTTCGCCGCCCGCACATACCGAATCAAGGAACACATCCCCTATGGGTTTTATTCTCGACGGCCTTGACGCCGAAGCATACGACCGTAAATATAGCGATGGTGCGCTGGTGCGGCGCATTCTGGGCTATTTTCGCCCGCAGAGTGGCAAGATGCTCATTGCTGCCCTGATGGTTACAGCCACCGCCGCCCTCGATGCGGGCATTCCGATCTTCATTGCCCACAGCCTCGACTGGATCGGGGCCGACCCCTCGACCCAATTGGTCATCACGCTGGCATGCATCCTCGCGGCCCTCGGCGTATCCTCGTGGGTCTTCAACCTCATCCGCCAGACCCTCTCGGCCCAAGCGGTAGGCGATGTCGTCCTCAAGCTGCGCGAAGACGCGGTAGAGGCCGTGTTACGCCACGATCTCTCCTTCTACGACGAGTTTGCCAGTGGCAAAATTGTCAGCCGCGTCAACTCCGATAGCGCCGCCTTCACCCAGGTCATGACCCTGACCATGGAATTTATCAGCCGCCTGTTGCTGATTGTCTTCATTGTGGGCTACTTGGCCACCATCAACCTGATGCTGACTGGGATTCTGCTGTTCTTGGCCCCCTTGATCATTGGGACAGCCCTAGGCTTTCGTCAGATTGCGCGCAAGACCATCACCGCCTCGCGGCGGATGAACGCCGAGGTGAGCGCCCATATCAGCGAGACGATCAATGGCATTGGGGTAGCCAAAACCTTCCGCCAAGAGCCAAACATCTACAACGAATTCTTGGCAGTCAACAGCCAGAGTCGCCGCGTTAACATGCGGATGCGTTACGTCTTTGGCACCATCTTTCCGGTACTCAACCTACTGGCAGGCATCGGCACAGCGACCCTCGTCTATGTCGGTGGTCTAGGCGTGCGCGGCGGCGAAATCACCCCGGGCACATGGTTCCTCTTCATCCAAGGGCTGCAAGCCTTCTGGTTCCCACTAACCAGCATTGCCTCCTTCTGGAGCCAATTTCAGCTTGGCCTCGCTGCGGGCGAGCGCGTCTTTGCCCTGATTGATGCCGAGCCCCGCGTAGTGCAACATGATCAGCAGCAACTACCAACGCTGGGTGGAGCGATTGTCTTCAACGACGTGACCTTTGGCTACAAGGAGGACGAGCCGGTACTGCAGAACTTCAATCTCAGCATCGCCCCCGGCGAAGTGATTGCCCTGGTGGGCCACACCGGATCGGGCAAAAGCAGCATTGCCAAACTGGTCGCCCGCTTCTACGAGTTCCAGAGCGGGGAGTTGACGATTGACGGGGTAGACATTCGGGCGCTCGACCTGCGCGCCTACCGCGCTCGGCTCGGCATTGTCACCCAGACGCCCTTCCTCTTCGACGGTACGGTGTGCGAGAATATTCGCTACGGCAAGCCCGAAGCGAGCGACGCCGAGGTATACGCTGCCGCCGCCCACATCGGCAACGGCGACTGGCTTAGCGGGCTGCCGCAGGGCCTGGCGAGCGAAGTGGGCGAACGGGGCAGCAACCTCTCAATGGGCCAACGTCAACTCGTCGCCCTCGCCCGCGTGCTGCTGCAAGACCCCGCGATTGTCATCTTGGATGAAGCGACCGCCAGTGTAGACCCACTGACCGAGGCGTTGATTCAGGAGGGCTTGGATACCGTACTAGCCAAACGCACAGCCATTGTGATTGCCCACCGGCTCAGCACCGTGCGCCATGCCAACCGCATCATTGTGCTACGTCAAGGCCGCATCATCGAAGCGGGCAACCACAGCGACCTCATGCAGCGCAGCGGGCACTATGCGGAACTGTACAACACCTACTTTCGCCACCAATCCTTGGAGTACATCGAGCGCCAAATCCAGCCCAACCCAGCCACAGGCAGCAGCGAGCCACGGGCAAGCCTGCCCTCCATGCTTTGACAGACCTCTGGGGGCGTGGTATAGTTCGTACTCGGACAGGTTCTATATATAGTGGTAAACATAAGTATTTTGTACCATATGTAGTGTTTTGGTGGCTTCGCCGCCAGCGTAAGGGCTGCTTCACAGTTGTTGAGGCTACGCCCCAAACCCTCTTGTTGTTGCGCTTTGGCGGCTTCGCCGCCACAGCGCAACAACAAGAGTCTTCTTGGGGGCGGCTTCGCCGCCCTCACCCCCCCGCCGGGGGCTTAACGTCATGCACATGGGGCTACGCCCCAAGCCCCCCTGTCCAGCATTTGACTTGAACGATTCTGAAAGGGACTCAATGAGCGCCAACAAAGAGATAGCCAACGGCGTCTACCAAGCGTTGGACGAAGCGGGCATGAACATGCCCGCTTCAATTGTGAAGCGTGATGGTCGCGTCGTTACATTCGATGCTGAACGGATCAGCAATGCGCTACGCAAATGCTTCGCGACCCTCAACCGCACGCCCTATGCGCCGGTTGAAGACCTGACCCGCCGTGTGGTCAACATTATTGCGGCGAAGCATGGGAGCACCCCGCCGACGGTTGAAGGTGTGCAGGATATTGTCGAGATGGTCTTGCTTGCCGCAGGCGAATTTGAAGCTGCCAAGCACTACATTCTCTACCGCGCCGAACACGCCAAGAAGCGTGTTGAACGTCCTATTCCCGAAGAGGTGCGTAGCGCCTTTGCGGCGTCGGATCAGTTTTTTCCCACTGCCCTGCAGAAGTTCCAGTTCTTCGATAAATACTCACGCTTTAATTATGATCTGGGGCGACGCGAGACCTGGATCGAAACGGTGGATCGCTCGGTCGCCTTCCTCCACGAGCTTGCCGGTGACCGCTTGCCCCGCGAGAGCTACGAGCGTGTGCGTGGCGCCATCCTTGAGATGCGCTCTATGCCCTCGATGCGCCTCCTCGCTATGGCCGGCCCAGCCGCCCGGCGCAACTCGGTTGCGATCTACAACTGTAGCTACCAGCCGGTCGAAAGTATCCACTCCTTCGTCGAGGCATTGATCATCTCGATGAGCGGCTGCGGCGTTGGCTTCTCGGTGGAGCGGGGTTACATCGAGAATTTTCCGCGCATTCGGCGTCAAAGCGGACGTATGGCCCCCACCATGGTGGTCGAAGATTCTGCCGAAGGCTGGGCCGAGGCTCTACGGGTTGGCCTCGAGACCTGGTTCGAGGGTGATGACATCCGCTTCGATCTCTCGCTGCTACGCCCTGCCGGTGCGCCCCTACGCACCAAAGGCGGGCGCGCCTCCGGCCCCGAACCGCTCCGCATCATGCTCGACTTCGTGCGCGGGCGCATCCTCGCCCGCCAGGGTAGCTTCCTACGCCCCATTGATGCCCACGACATGATGTGTTCCGTTGGTAACGCCGCCGTCAGCGGAGGGGTGAGGCGCACCGCAATGCTTTCCCTCTTCGACTATGACGACGACGAGATGCTCCAGAGCAAATATGGCGACTTCGAGCGCGAAAACAGCCAACGCTGGAACGCCAACAACTCAGCCGTCTGGCTCACGAGTGGGCGCACCCAAGCCGAATTCATCAGCCAATTCCTCGAAATGGTACAATCGGGGCGCGGCGAACCAGGCATCTTCAACCGCGAAGCGGCCAAGATGCTCAAACCGGCCCGGCGTCAAAGTGCAGAGTTTGGCACCAATCCTTGCGGTGAAATAGTTCTCCGTCCCTGGGAACTTTGCAACCTCTCGGCAGCCGTCGCCCGCAGCGACGACACGTTCGAGAGTCTGCGCGAGAAGGTGGAGGTGGCGACGATCATTGGGACGATTCAGTCTTTGGCGACCCACTTTCCCGGGTTGCGCCCGCAGTGGCAGCGCAACTGCGAGGAGGAGCGGCTGCTTGGGGTGGACATCACTGGCCAGATGGATAGCCCCATCGCCCAAGATGCCGGGGTGAAGGAGCGTTTGCGTCAGGTGGCGATTGAGACCAACCGCCAGACGGCGTTGGCCTTGGGGATCAACCAATCGGCGGCGATCACATGTGTGAAACCGAGCGGAAATTCGTCGCAGTTGATTGACTGCGCTTCGGGCCTGCATGCGCGTTGGGCCCCCTACTACATCCGCAACGTGCGCGTCGCGGCCCACTCGCCCCTCTTCAAAGTCCTGCGCGACGCCAGCGTTCCGATGTCGCCCGAAAATGGCCAGACGGCTGAAAACGCCAACACCTGGGTCATCCACTTCCCGGTACGTTCGCCCGCCAACGCGATCACGCGCAAAGAGCGCTCGGCGATTGCCCAGTGCGAATTCTGGTTGCAGAATAAGACCTACTGGACGGAACACAACCCCAGTTGCACGATTATCTACCAGCCCGACGAGGTGATTGACCTGATGAAGTGGGTTTGGGAACACCGCGACCTGATTGGTGGCCTGTCGTTCCTACCCGCCTTCGATGCGAAATACGACAACATGCCCTACGTCGAGATCACCCGCGAAGAGTACGAGCGCCTGGTTGCCAACTTCCCGCCCATAGACTTCTCCAAGATCTACCGCTACGAAGAGCAAGACCTGACCAACGCGGCCCAAGAGATGGCCTGCGTCTCTGGGGCATGCGAGATTGACTTGTAGGGTGGGCGAGGCTCGTCGCCCCGTCTGGCAGGGGTTTATGGGCGGACAGAATTCTTGTGCGGGTGCCTACAGATTCCTGATGGGGATGCGCCGGTTGGCCCTCACCCCCCTTCCCCCTCTCCCACAAGTGGGAGAGGGGGCGAAGACAGCGAGATTCTTGGCGTTACAATGAGGTTTTTGCGTGCCAACGTACACGTTTTCTGTCCGCCCATGAACTGGCAGGGGCGCGGGGCATGGCCCCCGCAGAATCCCCCTGCTGGGGGCGCGGGGGCATGGCCCCCTTATTTTCACTTCGTTAAATAGCCGCAGCCGCTATTAACGCAAAACGCCGAATCGTTTAATAAGAGGGGGAGTTGCTCTGCGCCGGATCAACATAAGGGTGTGAGGGAACCTAGTTCCCTCACACCCTTATGTGGTCAAACTCATACTCAAAGCATCTCCGTTCCTTCAATCAGGATGTCGAGATAGGCTTGATACGCAAATACGCGGTTGCGGCGCTGCTTGGTCACTTCGCGCACGACGCCAAGATCTACAAGTGTTTTCGTAGCACGCGCCACAGTGGGAAAAGAGAGCCCGGTGTGTTCGCATACCTGATGTATGTTCATCACTGGGCGTTCGCAAAGCACACGAAATACCTGTAACTTAGCGGAAGCATTGCCCTGTAGCTGTCGAATGTTCTGCTCATCCTGCTGGAACAGGGTCAGCAGACGGCGGGACGTTTCGACAGCATTCATCGCCGTTTGCTCTACGCCTTCAAGGAAAAAATCCAACCAGGCTTCCCAATCCCCCTCAAAGCGCACTCGGTCGAGCAAACGATAGTATTCGGAGCGATGTTGTTTGAAATAAAGGCTGAGATACAGTAGTGGTTGAGACAGAAGTTTATCGTGATGAAGCAGGAATGCAATGAGCAGACGTCCAATCCGTCCGTTTCCATCAAGAAAGGGATGGATGGTCTCGAATTGCACATGAGCTAGGGCAGCCTTAATCAGAATAGGATAAGGATTTTTCTCCCCGTGGAGAAAACGTTCCAAATCGGCCATGCACACTTCCACAAGGGACGGTGGCGCGGGGACGAAGAGCGCATTACCTGGGCGGGTACCGCCAATCCAGTTTTGGGTTCGCCGGAACTCGCCTGGTGACTGTTCGCTACCCCGCCCACGAGAAAGCAAGATGCCATGCATTTCCCGCAATAGACGATTAGAGAGCGGGAAACCTGCTTTGAGACGCTGGAGACCATAATTGAGAGCTGCCACATAATTCGAGACTTCCACCACCTCGTCAAAGGGCGCCCCGGTTGCTTCCTCGAGTTCAAAGAGCAACAACTGCTGGAGGGTGGATTGAGTGCCTTCGATTTGCGAAGATAAAACCGCTTCGCGGCGCACATAAGCGTAAAGAAAGAGGTCAGGATCGGGCAGCAGCAACGTTACGCTGTCCAATCGCCCCAGAGCCAGCGTAGCTCGTTCCAGCAACTGCTGACGACGCGAATCCAATGCTAGGGGCGGTTCTGGAGGTAATGGATTAGGGATGAATGACTGGATACTTTCGCCGCCAACCCAGGTAATTTCATAGCGCCCAGTCATGCCACGTTGCTTGGCTGATGTCATGGCTCATGCTCTCTAAGAGGCTGTCTGAAAAGCTAGTGGGCAGGCGTTGGAGTGCCGGCTTTAGCCGGCTGAAGCCGGCACTCCAACGCCAGTTCATAGACTTTCCAGACAGCCCCTAAAACACCAACCCAATTGCCCCAAGTGTCAGCCCGGCGCCGGTGCCAATCAGCAGGACGCGCTGACCACGCCGAATGCGCCCATTGGCCACCGCCTCAGAGAAGGCTAGGGGGATCGAGGCACCAACACAGTTGCCGCGTTCGGCCAAGTTGCGTACCACCTGCCCTGGGGTGAAGCCGTAACGTGCAACCAAGAGATCGAGGGCGTGACCACTGGCTTGATGCGGCACCACGACATCTACGTCTGCGCGTGACCAGTTGGCCCGTGTGAAGAATTGTTCCATGAAGGGCTTCACGAGGCGGGCTGCCTTTTTGTAGACCCCCGTGCCCTGCATTGAGAAGGTATTCATTGTCGGGCTCGTCGCTGGATCATTGGGGTGGTGCAGGGTGCCACCGCCCAAGATGGTCGTCAAGTCGGCACCGCTACTATAGGTTGCAAATTGCTCACAGACCAGTTGAGCGGTCTCATTGGGCGGTGTCGGCACAAGCACCGCAGCAGCGGCGGCATCGCCAAAGAGAACGGCGCTATGCGGTTCTTGGGGATTGAGCGAACGGCGCGTTATCTCACTACTCACCACCAATGCCGCCCGGTAGGTTCCTGCCGCCACGAGGTGGGCAGCGGTCTGCAACCCAAAGATAAAACTGAGACAGGTGGCATCGAGATCAAAACAGGCACTCGCGCCATCAGGCGCACCAAGTTCGCGCTGAATGAACGCCGCCGTACAGGGAATTGCCTGTTGCCGCCCACTGGCCGCAGCGATAATCAGGTCTACATCATGGACTGCCATACCCGCAGCCGCAAGGGCATCTTGGGCGGCATAACACGCCATCTGCACTGTTGTCTCATCAAGGGCGCGGTGGCGCGCATAGATCCTAGTCGTGCGTGCAATCCAACCTGCTTCGAGGCCATATTCAGCCTCAAGTTCAGCACTGCTTACCACATGTTCAGGCAAGTAGTGCCCCAGTCCAGCAATTTTAACCTTGAGCATAGGTGTGTCGTTCAATTACCCTTGAACATGCCGCACAATCAAGAGCGCCAAAGCGTATTGAGACGCCATGTTCGGCAATCTGCAATCTACAATCTGAAATGGCATTAGATTGAGACGCCATGTTCGGCAATCTACAATCTACAATCTACAATCTGAAATAGCATTAGGCGGTGGCATGCTAGGGCACGCACTCCATCCGCTGATGGCAGCTTACCTTTGTGAGGTATTGTACACGATACGGGGAATCTTGGGGGGCGGCTTGGTTGCCTCCAACCCACCCTTTCACAGCTCGGCAAAACACTCTGGGCAGTGGCAGGGCACAATCCGCACCTCGGGGTGATTGTGGGCAAAGGCGTGGAGGCGGGCAAGGGTCGTAGCCACAGCGCGCCTATCGTCCACCAGCAGATTGGTCAGGCGCGACGGCGGGCGCAACTCACGGATCGAACGGCTTGTCCATGCACCATCGGCGACCAGTAGCACTGGCCCGCTGTTGCTCTGCACTAAGGCGCCCAGTTGGCCACGGGCATGGCCCGGCAAGGCAACCAGCAGCAGCGAGCCATCGCCAAAGAGATCGCGGCTCGGCCCCAAGTGGGGTAACTCTGGCCCAGCCGGGAAATTATCGGCACAAATGGTGCGTTGCGCCAAATCGGGCGGATGCAGTGCTGGCACTAGGCCGCGTCGGAGTGCCGCCACGCCCCGCAACTGAAGCGCCTGGTAGAGTGCAGCCCGCTCGGCTACAATCCGCGCCTGGGGAAAATCGCGCAGCCCCGCCACATGATCAGCGTGGAAATGGGAGATAATCAGCATCCTGATTGCCTCAGGCCCAATGCCTCGTGCCTGCAACTGTTCCACCAGTGCCAACTCATGCCGCAGATACAGCGGTGTCATGTAGCGGTAGAGGCGGAATGGCCACGCCTCGGTCGCATCCAGCATACGCGGGGCATAGCCCGTATCAAAGAGCAACAGCCCATACTGCGGATGCTCCAGCAAGGCCGCTAGGGCATGACAAGCAAAACGCTGCCGTCGCCCACCACGCAACACCTGCCACTCCGGCACGAAACAGTAACCACTGTCAAAGAGCGTCAATCTGAGCATACAAGCTACTCCCCAATGTATGGTTTCAACCTCGTTATAACCAATTGCTACAATGTGCGGGTGTTTTGAATCAAGCCCTCATGCTGGCGGTTGGGAGTGGATGTGCCACCCCTAAAGGTTTTTGTTAGCGCGAAAAAGTTCTGGGCCGCGACGGTGGCTTCGACAGGCTGGCTTCGACAGGCTCAGCCACCGCGAGGCAGCCTGCCAACCCAAGGTTTTTTCGTACTAACATGTTTCTTTGTTTTTTTTGACGGATTTGCCGTCAAAAAACAAACAAAGAAGAAAATCAAAGGAATCTCAATGAAAGCATCCGATCTCAACCTCAAGGAATCGCTCAATTTCGACCCCACAAACGGCAAAATCACCCTTGGCAACAGCCGCATGGTTCTCTTTGGCGTCGAAGCCTTCGGGGAATTGTACCAAGAGTTGCTCAACATTGGTGATCTGCCGGCAGCGCGGGTGGTTATGCGCCGTTTTGGCGCGGCGAATGGCCGCGAACGGGCGCGTACCGTCAAGCAAGAGTTTCAGCCTGCCGACAAGATGGAATGGCTCGCCTTTGGGCCTACGCTCCACACATGGGAGGGTGTCGGCTTGCCAAAACTGGCCAGTCTTGAGTATGATGGTGCCTCTACGTTTAACCTTGTCGTTGAGTTTCGTCATAGCTACCTCGCTGAAGAGTTTCTGCGTAAAATCGGCCCCGCCTCCGAGCCAGTCTGCTGGCAACTCGCAGGCTATATTGGCGGCTACTGTAGCGAGGTCTTTGGCCTCAACCTCTTCTGCCGTGAGACAACTTGTATTGCCAAGGGCGATCCCTGCTGCACCTTTATCTGCAAGCCCCAGGATGAGTGGTTGTAGACCATTTACGATTTTTGTGCTGTTTTGGCGGCGTAGCCGCCAAAACAGCACAAAAGAGGCGAAGCCTCCCCCAACCCCCGCCGATAGGCTGAACAAGGAACAGAAACCATGGGTAAGAACATCGTGATCATCGGCGGTGGCGCAGCAGGCATGAGTGCTGCCGCCAAGGCGCGCCGCACCGATCCGTCGCTCAACATTGTCGTCTATGAGCGTTCGGGCTACGTTAGCTACGGTGCTTGCGGGTTTCCCTATGCCATTAAGGGCGAAATCGCGCAGGTGGAAGATGTGGTGGTACGCACGCCAGCCCAGTTTGCCAAGCAGAACATTCAGGCCCATGTGGGCCATGAGGTGCTGACGATTGATCGCGCCGCCCAAACGCTGCGGGTGCGCGAACGGGCCAGTGGCGCCGAGACTGAGGTTGGCTGGGATGCGTTGGTGCTAACCACTGGCGGTGCCCCTACCCGCCCGCCCCTGCAGGGTATCGATCTGCCCGGCGTCTTTGCCTTGCGTACCGTTGAAGACGCTCTCGCCATTCGCACATGGATTGAACAAGAGCGCCCCACCCGTGGCGTGATCATCGGTGGTGGCTACATCGGCCTCGAAATGGCCGAAGCCCTCGCGGCCCACGGGATTGCCTTGACCCTCGTTGAACGTTTGCCCCAAGTCATTCCTTCACTTGATCCCGAAATGGCCGCCCATGTGCAAGCAGAACTGGAGCAACAGGGCGTTACCCTGCGCCTCGAACAGGCGGTTGAGGTGCTGGTCGGCAGCGAACGGGTACGTGAAGTGCAGGTTGCAGGCACCAGCATCCCCGCCGACATCGTGATCATGGCGGTCGGCATCCGCCCTAGTGTCACGTTGGCCCAAGCGGCTGGCGTAACCCTCGGCCCCACCGGGGCCGTTGCGGTAGACGACCACCAGCGCACGAGTGTGCCCAATGTTTGGGCGGCGGGCGATCTGGCCGAGGCCCACCACTTGGTGACCGGACGGCCTGCCTGGGTTCCCTTGGGTACAACCGCCAATAAGCAGGGGCGTGTGCTTGGCGAAAATCTAGGAGGGGGCGATGCCCGCTTTGGTGGCATCGTTGGCACTGTTGTTGTCAAGGTCTTCGACCTTGAAGCAGCCAGCAGCGGCCTCTCTGAACAGCGAGCCCAAGCCGAAGGCTTTGAGGTCAAGACCGTCAGCGCCACTGCTGGCTCACGCGCTCACTACATGCCCGGTCACCAACCCATTCAGATCAAGTTGGTCTATGAGGCCACGACGCGCCGCCTCTTGGGCGGGCAACTGGTTGGGCGCGAAGGCGTCTCAAAGCGCATTGATACCATCGCAACCGCCCTGCATGCGGGCTGGCGCATCGAGCAACTCGCTGAACTCGACCTCAGCTATGCCCCGCCCTTCGCGCCCGTCTGGGATCCCATCCTCGTAGCGGCGAACTTGGCCAAATAGATGTTTTGAGCAGCCGCCCCGTTGGGGCGGCTCTACCCATAGGGCTCCGTCAACATTGTTGGGGCTGCGCCCCCGCACCCCCACCGGAGGTCACTTTGACGTAGTCCTATAGCTCGCATCCAGCAATTCAACAATGTAGCGCACCTGGACATCCTCGCCGCGTTGCTGCAATGCGCCCGCAAGTTGCAGGGCGCAGCCGGGGTTGGCGGTGGCAATGACGTGGGCTCCAGTGGCTAGGGCGTTATTGAGCTTGCGTGCGCCCAGTTGGGCCGCCATAGTCGGTTGGGTCAGGTTATAGACCCCCGCGCTCCCGCAGCAGAGGGCGCTCTCGTGCATTTCGTGCAGTTCAAGGCCAGGGATGGCCTGTAGGATGCTGCGCGGCTGCACGGTGATGCGTTGGGCATGGGCAAGGTGGCATGGCTCTTGGTAGGTAACTTTCAGCTCTAGGCGGCCAAGATCGGCGCGGTTGAGTTCGATAGCGGCAAGGAATTCGTGAATATCTTTGACCTTGGCGGTGAAGGCGTTGGCCTGGGCATGCCATGCTGGATCGTCGTGCAGGAGGTGGCCATACTCCTTGAGCGTGCTGCCGCAGCCTGCGGCATTGACGATGATCGCATCAATGCCCAGGCCAGTGAAGGCGGCAATGTTGCGCCGCGCTACTGTGCGCCCGCCATCGAGATCGCCGCCGTGGGTATGCAACGCCCCGCAGCAGCCTTGGTCGGGCGGAAGAATCACGTCGCAGCCATTCTTTTGCAGCACGCGGATGCTCGCTTGGTGTACATTGGCAAAGGCGGTGCTCATAATACAGCCGGTGAGTAGCGCAACCGTATAGCGCCGTTGGCCCTCAGCCGGGTAGATTTGGCCCATAGGGGTGACAAAACGTTCGCTGAGGGGCGGCAACATGCGCTCGGTAGCGGCCATGCCGATCAGCTTGAGGATGCCGCTCTGGCGGGCCAGCCACTGCAAGCCGCTCTGCTGGTAGAGGCGCATTGAGCCTGAAAAGGCGCGGAAGAGCGCCATCTCTTTGAAGAGGCCGCCAAAGACGATGCTGCGTAGCGCCTGTTGCCAGAGGGGGCGCGGCGGGAGTTGGGCCGGCTGTGTGCCAACAATCGGCAGCAGCGGCACCGGCAAGTTACCCGCTGAACGCGCCTGTTCCAACTGCACACGGCTCGCTTCGAGGATTGCACCATACTGCACCCCCGAAGGGCAGACCGCCTCGCAGGCACGACAATTGAGGCACAGACTCATCTGCTCCTGAAAGACCCTACTCTCCATCCCGATGCGCCCCTCATCTACCGCCTTCATCAGGTAGATGCGTCCCCGTGGCGAGGCCATCTCTAAGCCCGTTTCGCGGTAAGTTGGGCAAGCAGGCAGGCAGAGGCCACAGTGGACACAGGTATTGATCATGTCGGTACTCGGGCGATCCTTATCACTAAACCCCACAAGTGGGATGGTCTCAGGCTGCTTGGGCCTGGTCGCTTGCTCACTGCTCACGCCTTCGCTCCTCTAGTATTGCTTAAGCTTGGATGGGGAACCAGGTTCCCCATGCTACGTTTAGGGCTGTCGCACTAAAACCCGCCTTGGTTTTCAGCTATCGGCTATCGGCTATCGGCTATATTATATTGGGTGTGACCAACATGTGTAGATAGGGGGTGCGGGGGAACATGGTTCCCCCGCATTTCCCCCTGTCTGGCGGGGTTGCAGGGCACCGCCCTACAGATTCCAGTCACACCCATAATTAATTGGGCAGGGGCCATGCGAGGAGCAATACATTCAGTGCCCCCACCCGCAACGGCCCACCACTACAGAGCGTGCGTAGTAATTCACGGAAGCGCGTGCGGATGATCGGCGTGGTGTGCGCGGCCTGATTGCGCGCCCGCACGATGATGTCGATTTCACCGATCAACTGCTCGATCCTGACCTCGAACGCCGCGTCTTCAGGGTCAATCTGGCCCACCCAGACCTGCGCCAAGTGCGCGGCAATGTGTGCCCAGAGCGCTGGATTCTTGCGATAGACGCCGCCGAGGGTGCCCAGGGTCGGTTTGCCGTGCGGGAAGTCTGCGCCCGTGATGCCAGGCACGGCCAAGATGCGCCGCTGCAGTTCACGCTCGAGGACTCGTGCAACATGGATGATTGAGGCTGAGTAGTCGTTGGCCTGCACGTCATCGAGTTGGTCGCGGAGGTAGATTGCGAGTGCCAGCGACTCGCGCTCGCTGGGGCCGATCATGGGTAACGTGCGGTCGAGTCCGATGTCGCCTAGTTTGGCTTCGTAGCGCCCCAGGTTCTCCAAAGCCCCCGTAACTTCGGCAAAGCGCCGGGTCAAGCCTTCGATGCGGCCAATCACCTGCTCGACCAGTTCGTCGTCAAGGGTTGCGATGGCGTCTGTGGCTGCGAGGCGCTCTAGTTCACTCAAAAGTTCACGCACAGTGCGCGGCGGACGCATCGGTGGGGCGGCCCCCGGTTGGCCGATGATGTGGCAGAGCCGCCCGTCGCGGCAGCAGTGGGTGATCCGGCTCACCAGATCCACCCGCCAAGGGCCGAGGTGCGGCTTCGGGCAGACCAACAGATCTTCTGGCGCCAACGCGCCCCCATCGCGCCCAACCAGCGTCCCGCGCTCGCTCAGGCTCAGCGTGTCGAGGAAGACGCCGTGGCAGCGCGGCATGCGCGGCGTGCCGAGGTGGGCATGCGCGTGCGCGAGCAACCCCGTCAGAGTCGTTCGCACCGCCCGCAGATCCAGGGCCGGGCAGAGTGGCTGGATGATGACTTCCTGATCGGGCACGAGCGGCTGATTGCGAACGGTCGGGTGCAGGCGGTAGGTTGCGGCTAACGGTGCGTCCTCCATTCCCTTCAGGAACGCAAACAGCAGCGTGCCCTGGTTTTCACCCAGCAGGGTCAGGTCGGCGATCATGCGCTTTACCGGCGACGAAGGCGCGACTGCACGTTCGCGCTCGCGGTAGTATTTGGCATCCCAGACCACCCCCGGCTCGCGCCAGATGAGGGTGCCCTGGTGGAATACCTGTTCTATGGGTGGGTCGCACCGCCAGAGGTAGAAGTCAGGCCGCACACCTGGCACGGCGTACTTCTTGAGCGGCGTCGCACCCCAGCGCGCCGATGGAGTCGGCACGGCCTGATCGTGGCGCAGTTCGTAGGTGCGCTGTTCCGCGCCCACGCCCCAGCGGAAGCGCAGCGCCATCCGCCCCGGACGGGGATCCACCCGCTCAAGGCAGCCTAGCTCCTGGAGCAGGTCGGCCAGTTCGTAGAAGATCCAGACTTGGTAGAGGTAGTTGTCGCGCTCGGGGTCGGCCCCCAGGACGGCATCGGCGCAGGCAGCGCTGCGGCGGAGCAGCCGCAATGACCGCAACCGCGCCCGCCATTCGAGCAGATCCTCGTAGGCACTATTGCCGCCGGGGATGAGTTGCTCGTGTACCTGGTGTTCCAGTGCCTCAGGGCCACCCTGCGCACCATCGAGCATCTGCTGGGCTACGCCCCGGAGGCCGGCGAACTGCGGGAAGGCCAACTCGCGGGCGCAGCGTTCAACCAGTTCGTTGAGCGGGTGGCGCAGCGCTGCGCTGCCAACGGTCACCTGCTCATCCCAGAGCAGCCGTTCCACCTCGGCCCGGTACTCCAGCAGGGTCACGACGGCGAGCAGGTTCTCGGGCGTGGCGAAGTCGCGTCGGCGCTGGCGTGTGTGCAACAGTAGTGGTGCATCACCAGGGCGCTCGGCCCAGGCCGCATCAAGGCTGCGGCCCCAATCAATCCGGCCACGGGCGGGCGGATCCTCGACGATCAGGTTGCGCGGCGCGGCAAAGCTCAGGCGGCGCACGATGCGCGGCAGGATGTCCTCGAACAGTTCGTCACGCAGCACGAAGACCACGCCGAGGGCGCGGTATTCCCGCAACGCTCCCTCAGCCCGCTCGGCGGCGTGGCTCGTGCGGGCGCCGATCAACCGCCCAAAGCCGCCTTCGTCGTAGCGCAGTAGCAGGGCGACGAGGCGGGCCTGCATCGCGGCGTAGGCGGCTATCTCTGTGCTAGAAGACAGGTTAATAGAACGCGGATTGGACGGATTGGACGGATGTTCGCGGATAATTTGCATACATTTCTCGAACGCGGATGTGAACGGATTGGACGGATGTTCGCGGATAATATATATATACGTTTCTGATCTGTGCTTATCCGTACAATCCGTATAATCCGCGTTCTATATTCTATCATCTAAATCGAGCGATGATTATACGGATGTTCGCGGATAATATATATATACGTTTCTGATCTGTGCTTATCCGTACAATCCGTATAATCCGCGTTCTATCACAAGCCTCGTTCGCCGACAAAAGCTCTGAGGCGCGCCGCGAAGAGCCCCGCGCCGCTGATACTCAGGGGCGCATCTAGGCTGAAGCGTGCCGCGAGGCGTTCACTCTTCAGATCGTCCGGGCTGGCTAAGCCAAGCAGAGCCAGATGCGCGGCCTGACGCGCCGCCGGCATGCTCCCTAGGATCTGGCCCACCTGCGCCGTGAAGCGCACCGGCTCGGCGGCGTGGTCAAGGTAGGCCAGCAGCACGCGCTGCTCGTCACGGGTGAGTACCTGGAGTTGATCGGCCAGCGTATCGGCTAAACCCGCGTCCAGCGCTTCGTCCCAGGCCATGCCGATCACATGGCCGCTGAAGAGTGCGGTACAGACCGCCTCGGCCTGAGCGGTGCCGAGTTGACGGTAGACACGGATCGCGCCAAAGATGCGCCAGAAGGAACTGAGCGCCCGTGCGCCATCCTCGTCGTCCCACTCCAGCGTGTAGCTGGGCACGTCGCTACCGGTGGCTTCGCTCCGGCTGATCGCAAGCACATCCTCCCAGCGCAGGCGCCCCGCCACCGGATCGCTACTGACCTCGATCAGACTCTGCTCAGCGAGCCGGAGCAGCGCTCGTGTGGCGGCAGCCCCGCGCTCGGCGGCGGCGAGCTGCGGCCCTGGCGGGAGGATGTCAATGAAGGTGAAGCGGCGCTTCATCGCTTCACTGATCTGGTTCAAGAAATGGCGGTCAAAGCTGTTGAGGGTGCCGATGATGCGGAAGTCGCGTGGCAACGGCACGTTCAGTTCACCGTTGTCGGTGGGCACGGCCAGTGGGCTGCGCTGCCCGCCCAAGGTCGTGAGCAGGCTCCCAAAGGCGGCATCAATCGGGGCGCGCGTGAACTCGTCGATCACCAGCCAGCGCCCGCGACAGCGCGTTGCCCCCTCTAGTACGTCCTGCCGCTGGAAGGTAGCCGGTGGCGCGATGCCGTCGTAGCCGGCGTAGTTGCTCAGGACGGCCCGCGTGAGGCAGCCGTGGCGCACCTGGTAAACGAGCGCTGAACGCCCGTTCTCGCGCAGCACCTGGGGGCTGATGCCGCCGATTACGTTGCGTACGCCCCAATCCTCGGTGGCCGTGACCAACTCGGCGACGTAGCCATCGCGGTAGACCTGGCGCTGCTCAGGTGGCTCCGTTGGCGCGATGCGCGGGTCAGTGCCCATGATGAGCTGCACGACGGGTTCGACGTCGCGCCAGAGTACGCGCGGCAACAGCGTCGCTAGGTGGGTCTTGCCGGTGCCCGGCGGGCCGCTCAGGATAACGTGTTGGCCAGCGACCAGGGCGCGATAGATACGCAGGATGGTGCTGCGCTCGATCAGCAACTCGCGCTGAATTGCGGCGATGCGCTCCTCCAGCACAATCGGATCGAGCACCGGCAGAGCCTCGTCGCTGATGGGCGGAGACTCGACCTGGCTGGCACGGGCCTGGGTGAGATAGCCAAGGAAGCGGTTGAGCGCACGGGCACAGTCGTTCGCATCGGCGAGGGGGCTGAGCGCGTCGGGCAGGGCCTGCCAGCGCCCAGCGCCCAGCGGCTTCACGAGCCCCGCCTCCTCGTACCAGGGCAGCAGCGCGTCGGCGTAGGGCCAGGCACTCGGCGGATGGGCAGCGCCATCGAGCGGGGCGCGCAGGGCTGGCAACTCGTGACGCCCATCGCCGAGCGGAACGAGCACGGTCAGGGCGGCGTAGCGCAACACCTGGTGCTCAAGCGCACCATCGAGGAAAGGCTGGCGGCGATAGCTGCCGTCGGGCTCAAGCGGCGCGATCAGGCGCAGACGCAGCAGGTCACCAACGAGGGCCGCAGGCTCGGGCAGGGCCGCCAGGTTGGCCACCGGCGGACTAACGCGCCCTAGCCGCTCAACAATCTGCTCGGGCGTATAGCGCACATCGTCGAGCAGGGCAGCGAGGCGCACATAGGGCTTCAGTTCGGCACCGAGGCTGCGCGGCAGCGGGCCAGCAGACGGAAGCTCGCGTACATTTCCGTCGCGAATTGCGTAGAGGCTGTGGCCCGGCCCGTAGCGCTGATCGAGGACGGCGCGAATCTGGATGAGGTCACGATCCACATCGCCGGTCGGCGCGGCAACGAGATCGCGAAAGTGGGCGACATAGTTGCGCTTGCGTTCGCGCGAGACAATCGCCTCGAAGCTATCGGGATGGACGATATGCAGCAGAGCTTCACGCTGAGCGTAGGCTCGGCTTATAGGAAGCCCGAAGACGAAATCTTTGAACGCCCACGGGTCACCAAGCAATCGATCCCGCTCCGAGTCCAGGATGCCCTTCCATGCGCGGGCAAAGTCAATCAAGAACCAGAGCTGGAAGGGGCGATAGGTCAGGTAGGCCGTACCCACCCGTGCGAGCCCAGCATCGAGGGCGGCATCACGATCGGGGGGAATGCTGACCGGATCGGGCGACCAACTAATCACCCGGCGGATGAGCAGCCGCTTGGCCCCGCCGTTGATATTGCCGATGGCAATCAGCAGGTGGACATAGATCAGTTCGCCAGCCAGTTGGTAGATCGCCGGGTCGGCATCCACGAGCTGGCGCTGGAATTTATGCTCAAAGCTGCCGCGACTCTCGTCGGGGTTGCTATTGAAGCGCTGGTGGAGATCATCAAGGTTGGCCTGTGTCCAGATCGCAGCCCCCGGCGTGAAGAGCGAGCCATCCTCGCGCAGGCACAGATCTACGAAGGCATGAGCAGAGTCATAGAAGGGCTGCGCGGTGGGGAGATGGATACGGGACATGGGATACTCCAAAATTTAAATTTACACTGTGGCGCTTGCCTGTTGTAAAGAATGTCTCAACCCAAGCTCGCGCATCCATCAACGGCTCGTAAAGTGATAGCTCAAAAATGACTGCACCGGCAGCAAGTGGCAGTGTGTTATACCAATTACCCTTGAACATGTCGCATTACCAAGACACCCTAAGACTACTTGTTTCCGCTCAAGCGGGGTAGCGATGAACCGAGCCGTACCGAGGTTTTTACGGAGCGCAGCGGAGTAAAAATCCAGTACAGCGATTTGTTATGCGCCTGTGCAAGGTTCGTTTTGCTCATAGCTTGATTCCCATTTCACCAAGGAACCTGGAAGGCCGTTTAGCCCATCCGAAAACCTGCGCTGAAAAAGTTATCGTCAGACTTTCCTGGGCGCGGGTGATGGCGACAAAGCAGTTCCGGCGCTCCTCCTGCATTTCAAAAGAGTTGTCGCCTTTCTTAACGGCGGCCCAACTGGGAAGCTGATCCTCTACCAGTCCCATAAGAAAAACGTGCCCGAACTCCATTCCTTTAGAAGCGTGAATGGTGAAGCAAGGAACCGCTTCCGCCGGTTTGGGCGGTGTTTTGGATGTGAGGTCGAGTTCGTGAAGCAACTGATTCAGACTCACGTCCTCGCCTTCAAATTTCTTGGTTATTTCTGCCAGCAGTATTTTCCAGACCTCGCGTTCCTCCTCGAATTCGTTGAAGGCGTTTTCATCCGGCCGCGATGTTTGTTGGCAGGCCTCCGCCCATTTAAGGAGCTTTTCCGAAAAGTCGCGGTAATTCAACGAATTCAAAAGGGGCTTGATGCCTGTGTCAAGCAACTGCTGTGTCCGCACTTCAATGGCATCACGGCGCTTAACTTCGTCAAGCCAGGAACGTAGCAAGTCCTTGCCATCGGCGGACGCACTGGAAAGCACGGGGGCCAGTTCGATACTGATGCCTTCGAGTTCGTAAAACGCCTTGGAAAGCCGTGCGAGGGACTGCTTGTCTTCAGTTGTGTTCACCATGCGAAGGATAGCATGCAGCATCCTCAGGGGAGCGCTTTTGAATTCATCCTTGCGAGCGGCGTAATAGACTGGAACCCCAGCCTCCTCAAGTTTTCGTCCGGCCAGATCCAGAAGCTTTTTAGTCCGGGCTAGAACAGCGCAGTTTTTCCGCTCATCAGGATTTCTTTGCGATATGTCTTGCGCGATCCACCCAGCTTCCTCATCCACGGTGTTGAAATGGAACACCCGCACGACATCGCCGCTTTCACCCTGCTTGACAGCCTTCAACGGTTTTTTACCTGCGGATCGGTTGAGGTTCTTTTCAATAAGAGCGTTGGCCAGTTCGATTACCAGCGGTGGGCATCGGTAGTTTTCCGGAAGCTGTAACTCGGAGACGCCGAAATCGTCCCGCAACGCCTGAATTCTTTTGGGACTCGCGCCGTTCCACTGGTAGATAATCTGATCGTCATCGGCCACGACAAAAAGCGTGGTTGGGTCAGGCTGGACGATAAAAGATAGAATCCGGTACTGGGTTTGGTTGGTGTCTTGGAACTCATCGAGAAGAATATGCTTGTAAACCTTGCGAATATGTTTCACCAGGAAGGGATATTGGGTCAAAAGGTCGAGCGACTCCGCGATCAGGCTTGGAAAATCGAGGGCGTTTGTTTTGCGCAACGCTTCCCGGTAGGCGGCGTAGACACGGGCTAGGGGAATGGCGTTCTCCACGTTCGCTTGCTGGAGCTTAACTTCCGCCTGATCCGCGGGAACGCATTGTTCGAGAAGCCGGGTGACCGCCGGCAAGAGCTGGGCCGCCTTGAAATGGCTGGGCAGAGAATACGCCAGATCCTTGCGAATCCGGCCGAGAACATCGTCCAGCAGGGCTTCACGGTCTGCATCGTTTGAGAGAATCTGGAAATCGGGGCGGAAGCTGAGATGGTTGCCATGCTGCTGGAGAAGCTCGGCGGCGTAGGAATGAAAGGTGGTAAGTCGAACCCGGCCAAGTTCGCCGGGAACCAGTTCCTCGACCCTGCCGCGCATCTCGGCGGCGGCCTTGTTGGTGAAAGTCAACGCCAGAATCCGGAAATGCTGCCCGGCGGATTGTTCCAGAATCCGGGCGATCCGACAGGTCAGCACCCGTGTCTTGCCTGAGCCGGGACCGGCTAAGACAAGAAGAGGCCCATTGTCCCACAGCACCGCCTCACGCTGGTTTTCGTTCAGTGATGATAAATCGATCATGCTGTTCAACCTCCGGCCAGTTGGACAACACGAGCGATGATGTCCTGAATTGTCTGCGGGATAGAGCCGACTCCACGTTGCCGAACCTCTTTCACCAAGGCTTGGGCAAAAGCCGGTTTCCCCCCCGCTTGTTGGATGGCCGCCTTGATCAGCAGTTTCGTTTTTTTAACGTCGTCGCCCGCAGCCGCGGTCCCGATTTGGCCTTTGCGTGTATTGGTCACCATGTTTTCGATAAAGCCGTCATAACCATTACACCAGAACTCATGCTCAATGTCGGTATGAGTTAATGTCCGGGCACGGTCCGCGGAGTTTTCGCCTGTTGCGAGGTGGTTGATTGCGCGGTTCACATAATCGTTTCCGGCACTATCTCCGTCCGCCATCAAAAACCACTGAATGCCCAGCGCTTTGGCGAATTTGATAAGCGGTTCGCCCTTGTCGATAACCTGGCTTATCTCCAGAACGGAGAAACTGACTTGATCCTGCGAGTGCCCCATCAATTCAAAAAGCAGCGGCATGAGGTGGAAATCCGATTCGCCTTCCACCAACAGCCAGCAGCGAGAAAACAGATAATGGCCCTTGGCGAGGCGTATGCTGTAGTCAATGGCCTGTAGTTCCCGATCCGTGAAGACGCCGCTCTCCACCCTCCCTATTTTCGTTTCCCCATTGTGTTTATACAGCCTTCGTAGCGCCATGACCGAGACCCGCGACACCAGATCCCCGGAATGACTCGAAACAAGAATCTGTCCCGTCATCGTTTCCAGAAACGATCCAAGAGAACGGATCGCCGATGGGTGAAGATGCGCCTCGGGTTCTTCCAGCGCCAGAATCGGTGTGGATTCCGGGGCGTAGGCTTCGGCCAGATTGGCGGCGGCGAAGGCCTGAAAGAGCATGAGCACGGCAAGGCTCTGGGTTCCTTCGCCATGACGGTGCAGGGGAAGTTTCGCGCCTTGGCTCGACTTCAGATGCACTTGGACTTTTCCGACCATGTCGAAGACACGGGTCGGGATAGCTTCCAGCGCAACGGGATCGGCGGCATCCAGCGGAACGAGCCGCCCGGCGTCGGCGATTTTTTTCGTGACCTCGGTCAGCCCGGCGTTCGCGCCGATGACCGATGTGTTGACCTCCCGGAGCATTTCCTCAATTTTTTCCCGCTGATCATCTGGGAGTTGAATGGATTTAAGAAAACCACTCCAGAACTGACCACGTTGCCCGAACTCCTGTGAGGCGTCGCGTAGCGCCGACAGGAAAAAGAGCGGCACAAAACGGGAAATCAGATTGAGCGACGTTGCGTTCTTGAGAACTAGCTCCGTGCCACCAGTATTGAGAAAGGCCCATTTGGTTTCAAACGATGCCGATTCCGCCTGGAAAACACCTTTGGCCTGCAACCAGATATGATTCAATCCGGCTGTCATATCCAATTGAATAACTTCGCTCATCTGCTGAACGACAGCATCGGGCCATTCTTCCTCCTGTTCCTCGGCAAAATGCAGGGTGATTGAAATCGGCTCAGCTGTCTGCGGCGTGGCAGTAGCGTCCTTCAGATGAAAATCGTATTCAGTGAACCGACCATCTCGCCGGACGCCGAAACCGCGCGCCAGCACCAGCCGGATGGCCTCTAGCACGGTTGACTTGCCGGTGTTGTTCTCGCCGATCAGCACTGTCACACGGTCAAGGGGCAGATGCAGGGAACGGACGCCGCGAAAGTTTTCTATTTTAACTTCAACAAGTCTCATGTGCTCAGTTTCCTGTTACATTCTTGCGCATAACGGCCTGCGTCAGCCGCCTGCCATGAGAGCGCCTTTGTCGATCGGTACTACGTTCTATTTGAGATAAAAATCACAAGCACCTCGATCCGGCAGGGCGGCGGCAGTTGTCGTGGAGAAGCGTGGTTAGGTCGAGGTATGATCCGCACCGGCCAGTAAGTGGGCGACTGAGATATCTTCATCCAACTCTGCCCAATGGAGGGATCGTCCCCCAGCACCGATTTCGTAGTGGCTGCGCTGTTCAGATGCGGCGGCATGTAACAACGGAAACCAGATAATCGGCACACTTACAATCCGTCCATCCGTTAAGGTGACGTGCATGAGCGCATCATCAAAAGTAACCGCTTTCACCAGCGCAGTCGTTGGAACATACGCCCGCACGTGGCGGAGCTTAGGTCTGGCTGAAGTAGTCATGCCATGCCTCCAAGAGTTCGGTTTGATGCTCCACGATGATCTGTTCGATCTCGTTCAGTTCACGCGCTGCAAAGCCGTAATTGGCGGCGAGAACCAGCGGATCAAGCCAGAACTTGGCTTGATCCTCGGCTGCTTTGACGTGAATATGTGGTGGTTCCTGCCGCTCGTTGCTGAAGAAATAGAAGCGGAACCGGCCGACACGCAAGACGGTTGGCATACGTCGTTTCCTCGTCACGTCGTGTGCAACATCATAACGTATGTGAGCGTCTACCGCGAGTCGCTGGGGGAGCGCGTGCGAGCCGTGTAGGTTGCACAGTGCCGTGTGGAGCAACAGATGGCAGAGAAGATCATCAGCGGATGAAGCTCTAAAGTAACAGTGCTTATCTGCTGCATTACATAAACCTTTTACCCTTTACGGTGTTCCCCATCCCACGCCTCCAACACCAACCGCCGCGTCCGATACTCCCCGTAGAGCTTCGTCTCCTTCTCCTTCAAGACCCGGAACGTCTCGCCGGGGAACTCCGGCCCGTACACGTCCGCCGGGTCGAGGATGTAGCGCAGCTCGTCCCGCGTTAGCCCGTAGAGCTTCGCGATGCGTGCGTCCAGCTCGGCACGGATCTGGGCGCGACGGGCGTCGTTCCAGATGAAGGGGGGAGGTAGGATAGAACGCGGATTGCGCGGATTGTGCGGATGAACACGGATCGGGCCGGCGTTGTTTTGGTTCGGATCGGTGTCTATCCGTTCAATCTGCGCTATCCGTGTTCCATTGTCCGGCATGTGGGTGCTGTTCTGCGCTTCCCAGCGGGCGTAGATCAGCGCCCGGAGTTCGTCGTCGGCTTCTGCCCACACGTCCTCCGCGAAGGCTTTGATGTCCCAGGCGGTGTACACCAGTTCCACGACCCGTGGCACGATGTAGAGGATGTCGGCGGGGGTGAAGGATGAAGGGGGTAGGACGGGGAGTTGGTTGAGGTAGGTGTAGGTAAGGTGGGTGCCGCCAAGCTTCTGGCGAGTGATGAAATCAAAGACTAAGCTGTTAATGCTGACCAGAAAACATGCAATCTGCGTTGCACTGGCGCTGGCAAAGAAGATTAGCGGCAGCGTGTGCCCCACCCCCACGCGCGGCAGCAGGCTGAAGATCGCGGTGCGTTCAACGACATTGCTGGTGACATCACGGAAACCAAGCAACCACCCACGCTCCCAGCGCCCGGCCAATCGCTCCGTGATCGCGTTGGTAGGAACCCAGTAGCGCGGGGTGATGGCATTGGCAGGATCTTGCTTCCAATCTGCACCAGGCTGCGGTAAACTCCCTAGGTTCAGTTGGGCCTGAGTTGCGCCTGCATAGGTACCATAGCGATGATCAAAGTGCCAGATCATCTTGCCTTCATACAACGGCAGCAGACCATCGCCTGGCGCGGTTGCAAAGAGGTGGCTGTCGTTGGACATGTGGAACATCGCCGTGAACCTCACGCCCCACGGATTGGGCGCAGCATGCTGCGCCCTTACGTCGGCGCGCTCGTTGATCAACACCGGGGCATGGCGATAGATCTTCTTGGTCAACTCCGCATCCTGTGCGGTGCGGAAGACCGGCGCGGTGCGCGTGTTGGGGTTAATCAGCAGGAAATCTTCCGTACTCAGGGTGAAGTTGCGTACGGGATCGGTGACATGCTCAAAATGGCGGCAGAAGAAGACAAAGCGGGCCTGGTCGATCTGAGTACCGCTACCACTCATCGTCACCGCAGCAAACTTGAACGCGTGATGCACTTCCGCAAAAATGCGCGCTTCATTCTCAAAACTGATGAAGGAAACCAGACTTTGTGACGTCACAATAGCAGCAAAAAACGCCTTGGTCGTATCATCGGTCGCAATCCCGGTCGGCACAATAATCCCCGCCCGCCCGGTGGGCGCGAGCAGGTTGCGTGAATGCTCGGCGAAGAGCGCGTAGGTATTCACATCACCGACGGCGGTCAGCGGAAAGCGCCCGGAGGCGCGCACGAAGCGGCTCTCGGCCTCGGCGCGTTGCTTGGCCGCGTCGAACTGGGCGATGCGCGCACGCTGGCGCTCGTCGCCCTGGCGCCAGGCGGCGATGGCCTTCGCGCGGGCGGCTTTGTTGGCGGCCGCACGGATCTCCGGTACATCCACGAAATGCTCCTGCTCCTGGAGCTTGATGCGCTCCCAGGGTGGGTTGCCGAGGATCACGTCAAAGCCGGAGCCGGAATAGAACGCGGATGGCGCGGATGACGCGGATGAGCGCGGATCGGAGCCGGAATAGAACGCGGATGAGCGCGGATCGGAATTTTCAGTATTTTCAATATTTTCAGTTGTGCGATCTGCGTTAATCCGTCCAATCTGCGGAATCCGCGTTCTATCTCTATCCTGCGTCATCCGCGTGCTATCCGCAAATACCTGTGGGAACTCCAGTTCCCAATGGAAGAAGCCGACCTCTTCAGCCAGGGGCGCGGCCATGAGCGCCTGTTCGCTACCGGGGTCGAAGTCGAGCAGATCCTTGGTCGTCGGCACATAGCGGGCGTTTGCTGAGGTGAGTGGCTGAAAGAAAGCTGCTGTCCAGAGATCAAACCGAGCGCGTTCGGCGTGGGCCTGGCGGCGCAGGGCGGCGTAGCGGGCGGCGCGGGCGCGCACGGCGGCCACACTGTCATCGGCGGCTGCATCGAGCGCACGCAGCGCAGCGGCCAGATCAGCGCCGAGGGCCGTCGCAGCGCCGAAGAGATCGTGCTGCAGCATACCCTGCTGCTGGTGTAGCTCGCGCTCCTGCTTATTACGCTTCTTGAGGCTACTGGCGGTTGCTTTCTCATCGCCGCTAACCGGCTTGTAGGCCTGATCGGGAATACCCGCCTCAACCAGCTCGCGGGTCGCGCCAACCAAGCTGTTGCCGTGGCGAATGTGGTGGTCGAGGAAACTCAGCGGCAGCCCAGCGGCGTGGCCCTCAATCCAGAGACTCAGCTTGCAGAGGTCAACTGCCAGCGGGTTGAGGTCAACACCGAAGATGCAGTTGCGAATGACATCGCGCACGGCGTGGCGAAACTGCGTCGGCGAGGGTTGGTCTTCGCCGGCACGCACACGGGCCAGTTCGCGCCCGAGGCGGCGCGCAGCGGCGAGCAAGAACGCCCCCGAGCCGCAGGCCGGGTCGCAGACCCTGATCGAGAGGATGGCCTCTTCGGCTGTTTGATAGCACGCGGATGGCGCGGATGGCGCGGATGGGCGCGGATCGGAATTTTTAGTTGTGCGATCTGCGCCAATCCGTCCAATCTGCGGCATCCGCGTTCCATCATGCGGCATCCGCGTTTTCTCAACGAGCCGTAGGCGCTCCTCTAGTACCGGCACCAGGGCGCTCTTGATCAACTCCTGCACCAGCTCAGGGCGGGTATAGTAGCTGCCCGTCGTTTTGCGCTCAGTTCCGGAAACGAGATCGAAGCGATAGCACGCGGATGGCGCGGATGGCGCGGATGAGCGCGGATCGGAATTTTCATTTGTTTGATCTGCGCCAATCCGTCCAATCTGCGCCATCCGCGTGCTATCAACAGTAACGACGGGACGATAGTCGAGCAGGCTCTCGTAGACACTGCCCAACTCCTCAACATCAAGCGCACCATAGTTGACGCGGCGCAGTTGCTGGCTCTCCTTGTCACGGTAGAGCGAGAGGGCGCGCACTGCCGCCAGCAGATCGGCATTAGCGATGCGGGTGTCGGTAGTGAGTGCAGCGCAGGCGCTTTCGCCGAAGAGGTCGCCGTCGAGCGGCGCCAGACCGAGGCGGCGCGGAGCGATCTCATCGCTGCCCTCTAAGATGCGGAACGTGGTCAACAAGCCATCCCAAAGGTCGCTGTAGGGACCGCGCCCGGCCCCAGAAGTCTCGGCGAGACGGCGCAGGCGGCCTACCGAGTAGTAGTCGTAGTAGATGCGCAGAGCCGTATTCGGAGGAGGAACCACCAAGGCACGAAGGGCACCAAGATCGGAAAGATCAGGTTCGGCCTTGGTGTCCTTGGTGCCTTGGTGGTGCGCCCCTTCTGACGCGATTAGGCCGCGCTCCTCGGCGACCATCAGGAAGAGCAGGCGGTAGACGAGGCGGAGGAGTTGACGGTAGAACTCCTCTGGGGTGAGTTGAGGGAACGCGGATGGCGCGGGATCGGAATAGAACGCGGATGGCGCGGATGGCGCGGATGAGCGCGGATCGGAATTTTCATTTGTCCGATCTGCGTCAATCCGTCCAATCTGCGGAATCTGCGTTCCATCGTGCGGAATCTGCGTTCCATCGTGCGGAATCTGCGTTCCATCAACAGCAACGAGGCCCAGCCTCGCGCGCAGCCCGGCGTTCGCAGGATGGCGCAGCAGACCATCACCAAGCCGCTTGAGTGCGAACTCCACGCCATCACGCAGGCCCTCACGCACGCGACCGCCGGACTCGATGGCGCGCTGGTGGTACTTCTCCAGCAGGCAAGCCGCAGCCTCATCAGCATGCACTGGCAACCGCGAGCGGTGCAGCAGCCGGTAGAGCAGGGCGAACTCGCTAAACTGTTCGCCCTCAATCATCGCCCGCAGATCGAACTCAACGTAGGAAGGGCGCGTGAAGCGCACCGAGTCACGCAGCAGCCGCAAGCGTTCCCCGTTGGTCACCATGCCCCAGAGCTGCTCGGTACTATTGAGGTACTCCTGCATCAAGGCGTGGGGCGAGAGGCGCGGGCGGCCCGAGGGCGGGCGGGCATCAAGACTATTGCGGATACTCTCGATATGCACCGGCGGCGCATCATCACCCTCGCCCATCCGATGGGAGATTGCAAAGGTGCGGCTATGGACGATGTAGGCGCTGCGGTTGCGGGCAAGCTGGTAGCCAAGGATGCGCAGCAGGGGCAACACCCACTGCTCACGGGTCTCAGTCGTAGCCGTCTCACCAGCGGGAAGATCGGCGAGGTAGGACTGAAACAGCAGCCATTGGCCGCGCACGGCCTGCCACGCCGCCGAAATGCGGTCGGAGAGCTTGCGCGTGCGCTCCAGGCCAAAATCCTCGGGCCGCTGGCCCTCAAGTTCGCCAGCGGCAATCGCGTCGAGGATGTCGGCGGGGAGCAACCCGCCCTCGGTTGTGATGGTCGTGTAGGGCATGGTAGTTTAGCCTATAGCATGCAGAATAGCACGCGGATAACGCGGATAACGCGGATGAGCGCGGATCGGAATTTTTAGTTGTGCGATCCGTGTCAATCCGTCCAATCTGCGCCATCCGCGTTCCCTTACATCATCTATTCTGACGGGCGAGATCGTAGATTTTGCGCTTGACTTGTGGCTTTGGGCCAAAGTTCAGCAGCAACCCAACTTCATAGCGCGTGGCACGCAAGTAGTTCAGCAATTGTGCCTCATGATCGGTGGTGATTGTAGCGACTGCTTTCAGCTCCAAAATGACACAATTATTGACAACGAGATCGGCATAGTAGTCACCCACCACATGCCCATCGTACAAGACTTTGATCGGTAGTTGCTGAGCGACAGTGTAACCACGCTTCCTCAGTTCATACACCAACGCGTTTTCATACACCTTCTCTAGAAAGCCTGATCCCAAGGTGTTGTAGACGTGGTAAAAAGCATTGATAACCGCATCGGTCAGATCGTGGTGCTTCAAGCTCATCATCAACTCCTCACTGCAAAAAAGGTATGATCGGTGCTAATCCGCGCCATCCGCGCTATCCGCGTTCCATCCTAGCCTGACAACGTCGGCAACAACATATACAATCCAAGCACATCAGGCGGGCCAGCGGGACGCACGCGCACGCTGCCGCCGCCGGTCTGGGTACGCACGCGCAGATGGGCCTCGCGCAGCTTTGCGGCCCGCGCTTCAGCGATGTTTCCAAGCTCGTCAGCCAGTGCGGGCAACTCCGCACGAGCGGCGTTCAACGCCATGCTGCGTTCGTCGCGGGTAAGGTTGGCGGCAGGCTGCGTTTGCTCAAGCAGGGCCAGCGCATCAGGCTGGCTGAGCCATGCGGGTGCCGCAGGCTGCCCGCTAAAGCCGACAACGACCAACTCCTCAGCGAGTACCGGGGTGCGCTGGCGGACACTCTCGATCAGCATGCGGGCGCGCAGTAACAGCAGCCGGGTACGCTTCGTGACTGCGCGGGTGCGCACGACGCCCGAGCGGGCTGCCACCGGCACATCCTCATCAGGGGCCAGCGCGGTCTCCATCAGGTAGTCGGCCAGGGCGACCACGAGCGGATGATTACGCCCGACTTCGTCGAAGGAAAAAGGAAAAAGGTCAAAGGAAAAAGGCGTCGCCCGAACTGGACGCATGCGTTCTGGGATACTGGCACTCAGGCTAGCCTCTAGCCGCTCGCGTACCGGCAGCGGTAACTGCGCCATGACGATCTCGTAAGAGGCAGCCGCGTCTTCAGTTTTGCCTTTTGCCTTTTGCCTTTTGACTTCTACGCCCAGGCGTTCGCAGGCCGCCATGACGAAGCGCTCGACGGCGGCCGCATCGCCAAGCACAGCATCGCTCTCTTCCAGCTCACGAGCGACTTCCTCGGGCTTAATGCGGCGCTGCGCAAAACGCGTGCGGCTCGCCTGCTCGCGCTCCACCGCCCGATCCCAAGCGACGTCAACGGCCTGCACCGCTTGCACCGCATCCAGCAAGGTCATCTGGCGGGCGGTATCAAACAGTGCCATCTGCTCGGCAGTGGGCTGGAAGAGCGAAGCGATCAGGCTCTCGACCACGGTACCACTCTCAACCGGCAGCGGCACCGTGATCCCGAGGGTCTTGTGAATACGTACCGCTTTGCGTAACAACACCTTCATCACCGCCTCGTCCATCGGGTTGTCCTGGCCATAGAGCAGGACGGTACGCACAGTGGGGCGGCGCTGGCCGTAGCGATCCACGCGGCCCTCGCGCTGCTCCAGCCGGTTCGGGTTCCAGGGCAGGTCGTAGTGAATAACCGCGTCGAAGCCGTTCTGAAGATTGATGCCTTCGCTGAGGCAATCGGTCGCCACCAGCACACGACGCGGACTCGCCTCTAGTTCGCTGATCAGGACTTCGCGCTCCTCTTCGGAGCGTTCGCCGGTCACGGCGAGGATCCGCAGGCCGACCTGACGGCTCAGGCTCTGCGCCAACTCGGCGGCCAGATAGTCGGCGGTAGCGATATAGCGGCAGTAGATGATCGGGTTGTAGCCATCACGCAGCAGGTCGTTGAGCACCTGAATGAGCCGCTGAAGCTTCGGGTCATCCTTGCCGCGTAACGCGACGGCGCGAGCAGCAAAGCGGTTCAGGCGGCCACGCTCACTTGTGGGATCACCACGAAGGCTCAACGAGACGGCGGGGTCTAGCCCCTCTTCGTCCATGCCACCGAGGGCAGGCTCAAAATCGAGCGCCTGCTCACGCTCATCCTGCACCGCATCGCGCAGGGGCGCTGCATCAATCTCTACGTCCACTTCCTCTGCACCGGCTTTGTGCCGCTGTGCATCCGTAGTGAGCGCTGCGGCGCGCAAGCGCAGAGCCTTCTCAGCAGCAGCGGGGCTGCTCATCACGCAGCGCAGCAAGGCCAGGGCGGCCCAGTAGCGTGCGCGTTGGCGCCAGGGTTGTTTCACCACAGAGGCACGAAGGTGTGAAGAATCCGAATCCTTTGTGGCCTTTGTGCCTTCGTGGTGCATACCATCCTGCACCAGTTCCCGCGTGAAGGCGAAGACCTCGTCGAACAGCTTGCGATAGGCTGAAGAGCGCGGCATGGTGTAGGTCAGTTCAGCCGCCTCACGCACAGGAAAGGGCGTGACATCATCGGCCCCGATCCAGCGCTGCACATCGCCGCGGCGACGCTGCACAAAGTGGCGCGCCAAGGCGTCGCGGTCGGCATCAGCCATGTGTGCAAGGTCGAACTGCGCGAAGCGCGGGTCAAGCAAGCCGATCAGGCTGGTGAAGGCATCCTCAACCCCAGAGTGCGGCGTCGCGGTGACCAAGATGAGGTTGCGGTTGGCCTGGGCGGCCAACTTGCGCACCAACTCGTAACGCTGCTGCTGGGCCGCACTGCCACCCATCCCGACCGCAGCATGGGCCTCATCAACGATCACCAACTCTGGGGCAGCGCGCAAGAAGCTATCGCGGCGCCGGTCACTCTTCACGTAGTCAATGCTGGCCACCGTAACCGGGAAATGCTCCCAGACACTGGTATCACCACGGGGCAGGCTGCGTTCCAGGGCGGCAGCGGTGCTGGAGCGGACGATCACGGCCTCCAGGGCAAACTTCTGGCTCAATTCGCGCTGCCACTGATCGCAGAGGTGGGGCGGGCAGAGTACGGTGAGCCGGGCGATCTCACCACGGTCAAACAGCTCGCGGGCAATCAGCCCGGCCTCAACGGTCTTGCCGATGCCAACATCATCAGCAATCAGCAGACGCACCGGATCGAGGCGCAGGGCCATGATCAACGGCACCAGTTGGTAGGGACGAGGCCGCACCCCGAGGCGGCCCAGCGAACGGAAGGGGCCGGCACCGCTACGGAGGCTCAGGCGAGCCGCGTTACGCAGCAACGCGCCAGCCTCAAAGTCGCCCATACTCGCCGGGTCAGGCGGGGCGAAGCTCGCCTCAGCCACGCGCTCGCCCTCAACGGGCAAGAAGATGCCGCAGATCTCGGCCTCGGCACCACCGAGCGGGCGGAGCAGCAGCAGATCCGCGTCGAGCGAGGGCAACACCACCCACTCGCGCTCACGACAACGCACCAGGGAGCCGACGGTAAAGGTGGGCATACGCAACCTTGTGATCTATATTGCACGCGGATCGGAGCCGGAATAGCACGCGGATGGCGCGGATGGCGCGGATGGGCGCGGATCGGCATTGTTTGTTGTGTGATCAGCGTTCATCCGTTCAATCTGCGGCATCTGCGTTCCATCAACGCTGGAGTCGGGATGGCACGCGGATGGCGCGGATGGCGCGGATGGGCGCGGATCGGCATTGTTTGTTGTGTGATCGGCGTTCATCCGTTCAATCTGCGGCATCTGCGTTCCATCAACGCTGGAGTCGGGAT
>NZ_NQWI01000128.1 GCF_002532535.1 Candidatus Viridilinea mediisalina | reverse complement strand
TGGTTTGGCGTTGGAGTGCCGGCTTTAGCCGGCTAAAGCCGGCACTCCAGCGTGTGCCCCCCGGCTTTTCAGACAACAATGGTATTATGCTCCCTCCCACCACCCTCGCGCGCTTGCGCGAACTCCGTGATACGATCCTAGATCTACTTGATCAAGGTGATGCACCCGCTCTGCATGCGGCGGTAGAGCAAGCGTGGGCGCTGGCGCACCCAGCGGTTGAGCCTGAAGCGACGGCGTTGGCCCATTGGTGCCACGGCTTGGCGCTGCTCTACCGTGAGCCGCGAGCTGCCCTGGAACATTATGAGGCGGCGTTGGCCTTCTTTTCCGCGCACGAGCGCCCGCCCGAAGAGGGGCGCTTGCAGATTGGCTATGCCGGCCTGCTCGGCCAGTTGGGGCGCTTGGCTGAGGCGCGCAGTGCGTTGGAACGGGCCGCGTGTTGCCTTGCTGATGCCCCCGCAGAGCAGCGCTTTCTGCCGGCCCTCGCTATCAATCGCTCCGATGTTGAGGGGCGCTTGGGTAACTATGAGGCGATGTTGCTCGCTGCCCGTGAAGCCGAGCGGCTGGCTCTGCAGCATCAGCAGCCCGCTGCACAGACCCAGGCGCTGGTCAATCAGGCTTTTGCCGCGCTCTTTTTGGGCCAGTTTGCTGCTGCTGAAGATGCCTTGCAGCAGGCGATGACGGTTGCTGATGCACCTGATTTGCGTGCATGGGTCGCCGTGAACCAAGCACGTCTCGCTACCTACCGGGGCCAACTCTTTGCCGCTCTGCGCCTGCTTGCGTTGGCCCGCCAAGCTTTTGCTGCTGCTGCCATTGAACAAGACCAAGCCACAGTGGCATTGGAGGAGGCGGGTCTCTATGCGCGTTTGCAGTTGCCCCATGAGGCCCGTCGCGCTGCCCTGAGCGCCGTTGAGGGCTTTGTCCATGCCGGCTTGAGCCAAGAGGCTCTTGAGGCGCTGTTGATGGCTGCACGTTTGGCCCTGACCCTCGATCAACCTGCCCTGGCCCGCCAAGATTTGGCCCGTGCGGCCCAGTATCTCGCCCAAGCGCCTCCGGTGCTGCAAGCGCTGTTGCTTGGCTACCAAGCCCATCCGCGTCTGCATCCCACCCGCGCCGCCCGGCGTAGCGCCTTGGCTCAGGTGAGCAAGGCAAAAGCAGAATTAGAGGCGGCTGGGTTGCTGACAGAGCAGCTTGAGTTGGCGTTGCTCGTGGCTGACTTAAGCACAGGGGTGCGCCTTGCTGCGCAGGAGTATCGCCATGTGGCTGCCTTGGCCCGCGCCAACGATCTCATCGATCTGGAACAGCGCGCCCTCGTCGGTCTTGCCCGCCGTTTGCCCCCCGCCGAAGCCTGGCAACCATTACAACGCGCCGCTGAATTGGCCTCCCTGATGCGTCAGATGATGCCGGTTGAGGAGCTCAAGGCGAGCTATCTCACTGGCGTTGCTCCGCTCTATGCCGATCTGATTAACGCTTACCTACAGGCTGCCAAGCCTGAAGCGGCGCTCGCGGCGCTCTTCGAGGCAAAAGGTGGTATCTGGGCTGAATTGGCCGCGCCCTCGCTGGAGGCTGAACGTACACCCCTGTTGCACGATGCCCACTGGTTGCGAACCAAGGCCGAATGGGACTACTGGCAGGAGCAGTTGCATGTTGCCTCAACTCCTGAACTGCGTACCCAAATGCAACAGCGCATCCATACGCTTGAAGCTCAACTGAATGGGCTAGCACGCCAGCATGTGCGTCAACGCAGTACCCATGTCTTGCCCAATCTGGCTGTGCTGCAACAGGCGCTGCCCGCTACAAGTTGCGCCCTTGAGTATCTTGTGGCCGGTGAGCAGCTTGTGGTCTTCCTGATTGAAGCCACAGGCCCACCACGTTATGTCATACTTGGCGATCTGGCCCAACTGACGACGCTGCTCAACCGGCTCACCTTGCAGCGTGCGAGCCTCGCCTATTGCGCCAGTGCTGAACAGCAACAGCGCCTCGCGCAGGGCCAACTTGACCCCAGTGAGCGCCTGCTGCAACAACTCCACCAACTGCTCATTGCGCCCTTGTTGCCCTTGTTGCCGCCCTCGCTTACGCAGTTGATCATTGCACCCGACGGGCCGCTCTATAGTGTGCCATGGGCGGCGCTGCGTGATCTCAATGAGTTAACATATTTAGATCAACAATATGAGCTAATCCTTGTGCCTTCTGTCGTTGTGCTGGCCCTGCCCCAACCTGATGCCGACAATGGCCCGCCCCTGCTGCTTGGGTGGGAAGGCCAACCGCCCCTGCCCCATGTCGCCAGTGAGTTGGCAGCGATCCAGCATGTCCAGCCTGAAGCCCACTGCTGCAACCCAGCTCAGTTGCGCGACCTAACATGGCCTAGACCACCCCAACTCCTGCACCTTGCTCTGCACGGACAGATCAGCGCTCAAGCGCCCCTGCTCTCGCAACTCGCCCTCGCCGATGGCCCCCTGCTGCTTGCCGATGTACTCAATCTGCAACTCAACGGCACCCAGGTCGTGACGCTTAGTGCCTGTGATACCGGCAAAGTGCCTGAACGGGGCGGCGTCGCCTTGGCTTTGGCCGGTGCCTTCCTCTGCGCCGGCGCCCACGCCACCATCGCCAGCCTCTGGCCTGTCCACGATGCCGCCACAAGTACCTTCATGGCCAACTTCTACCAGTCCCTTGGCGCAGGCCAGAGCATTCCGCTGGCCCTACGCCATGCCCGTGCAGCCGTCCGTAGCACGGGCCGTCTCCACCACTACTACTGGGCCGCGTTTCAACCACTGTTGCGGCACATTACACCAATAAACTCGGCACGTAGAATCGGACGGCCCCGTGCCTCCCAGCGGCGGTGGTAGTGCGATTTGAGCAGGTTGCTCAATGGCAACGACCATGCTTCGGGGTTGAGTAGCTGTAGCTGCGGTGTGGCGGGAATCAGGCTCAACAACTGCTCATACAGATCGGGTTGGTCGCTCATAAAGCTCAAACGGCCCCCCGGTACAAGCCCTCGTTCAAGCTGAGAAAGTATGGGTAGACCAATCAGCAGTTGGTTGCGCTGACGCTTGCGGAGTAATGGGGCCGGAAAGTGGATGTAGACCGTCTGTAGCGCCTTGTCGCCGATCTGACGGCAGGCCAGCCGCGCATCGGCCTGGATGAAGCACAGATTGTTGAGTTGGGCTGTGGCGGCCCGCTCAACCGCCCGCCAGAGCGGTTTGGCCACCAGTTCAATGCCGACATAATTAACCTCGGGGTTGGCAGCAGCAAGCGCAAGCAGCAGATCGCCAGTTGCACAGCCAATATCCAACTCCAAGGGGCGCTGATTGCCAAAGAGCCCACTGGAACTAAGCAGCGGGAAGGCGCTAGGGTTGTGATAGAGTTCCCGACTCGGCCAGACGCGCAAATAGCGCGCCGCAAGATCGGCGGATGGCGGCGCAACCCTCAGGCGCGCCGGGTAACGTCCTCGGCCCATAGGATTGTCTGCGGAAGGATACAGAAACGAGAAAATAGGTTTGCGGTATCAGGATGCGCTGAATGCCTCCGAACGGTAAAGTGCCCTGAAACTATCCCTTTGCGGTAGAAATGATCGTACTACCTGCTCAAAGGCTACCGGGCGCTCATCCATAGGGTTATGCAAAGCCCCAGGGATTTCGGCGTAGCGTGCGCCAGCAATGAGTCGCGCAATGCGGCGCGAATGGGCAGTAGGT
Source organism: Candidatus Viridilinea mediisalina (assembly GCF_002532535.1). GTDB lineage: Bacteria > Chloroflexota > Chloroflexia > Chloroflexales > Chloroflexaceae > Viridilinea > Viridilinea mediisalina. The sequence continues at coordinate 9,449 of NZ_NQWI01000128.1, read as the reverse complement.
ACAAGGCTATCGAACTGCCCCGAAATGACCAGGGTGGGCATGCTGAGATGCGCCAGACGCGCACCTGTACGGGTGGCAAAGAGCGAACGGTAGAGGCGGTGCAATCCCTCTGGTTCAAAGATCGAGAGATAGGCATTGCGGCGCAACCACGGACGCAGCCAACCTCCACCATGCTCGTGGGGCACCTGCGTACTCAAAGGGCGCGCGGCCCGCCCCAACGCCTGCGAGACGCGCAGCAACGCCCAGCCAAAGGTGGGCAGCATATAGGTACGGGCATAGAAAGGCATGCGATAGGCATCAACCGCCGCATCTACCAACACCAGATGGCTAACCAGATCGGGGCGCAGCAGCGCCAACTCAGCCGCCACCGCACCACCCATCGAGTGGCCCATCAGCGTCATCGGCTTCAGCCCAAACGCATCGCAGAAGTCAGCCACCGTTTGTGCCAACGCCACCAGCGTTGCGGCCCGCCCCAGCGCCGAATCACCATGGCCCGGCAGATCAAGCGCAAAACAGCGATAGTCGCGCCCCAAGCCACGCAGCGTAGGCCACCACAACTCCTTAAAAGCCCCCCAACCATGCAGCATCACCACAGGGTGCCCGTGATCGCCAGCATGCAGATAACTCAACTCCAAAGGCGCATAATAGCCTACCCTAATCGGAGCAAGTGGAGCCGCAATGGCGTGTTGCTTGGAACGACGGAACATAGGAGGCATTATACCAAATTTCGATTGTAGATTGCAGATTGTAGGTCGAAGCCAAGTGGCGCAGCCCCAACGCCAAACAGGATGCGGCGCGGGAACTTGGTTCCCGCGCCGCATCCCCAAGTCCCTAATCGCCCGAGGCTGCTTCGCGTACCAAACGCAGTGGCCGGGGCTGGATGCGCCGCCGTGCTACCCCACTCGCTCCAACCACCACCGGGGTGAGCCGGAGCGGGCGCGGATTGGGTACCGGGCGCGGCTGATAGCCCAACAGCCGCATGATGCTCGCTTGATCCTGCTGCGGGACATAGCGGGTTACCAGTTGCTCGCCTTGGGCGCTGACAATGATGCGCGCTGGTTCGGGGCTGAGGCAGTGGTGCGCCCCGCCGCGCCCGGAGATCATCTGCTGGTAGGCACCTACCCCGCAAACGGCTACGAGTAGTCCTGCCCCGCTGTTGGGCAACATCAGCGGCGGGCGGTGGGGCCGTGGGTAGACATCATCGCTGTCGCAGGTACGTCGCCCCGCGAGGCGCACCGGCACCACTGGGCGATCCCAGTCGCTCAAGGGCAGCATGACAAACTCTTGGCCCTCGACCAACAGCGCATCCGGGAGGCTGACCATCATGCTGCTGTTCATCAAGTACCAATCCGGCTGCCCCGCCTGGCCATGCTTGACCGCACCTACCTCAAGCAGCAAGACGCTGTGGTTGGCGACGGTGTAGCGCCCAAATTCGCCGATCAGGTCAGGAACAGGTACATCATAGGCGGCACAGGTCTCAATCAGCGTCGCCATCAGTCGGCTCAAGAAGCCCGCATAGTCGAAGCTAAAACCGAGCCGATAGCCCGACGTGGGCACGCCGCCACCAAAATTGAAGTAGCGCAAGCTCGGTACTTGACGGCGCAAACGGCAATAACCCTCCACTGAAGCGCGTAGCGTCGCCAAAAAGTGGGCCTCGTCCTCCACTTGGCTACCAATCATGGCATGGTAGAGGACCAATTGATGCGGGCTGGCAGCAATCCGCTCAGCCGCCAGCCTAAGCTCAGCATCACTCAAACCAAAACGATCATTGCCGGGATGCAGCCCATCGCGGTTGCCAGCGGCACGCTCGCGCACACCAAACTGAAGCGGCGCAGGCAGATCAAGCAACGCATCAAGCTCATCCAGATCATCAAGCACAGGAGTCACATTGGCAGCGCCATCAAGGCGCAAAGCCCGAATTGCAGCAAGATAGTTTGGCTCCTTGGAGCCATTACAGCAGATCAAGCGATCCTCGGTCAACAGCCCCTGTTGAAAGAGACTATGGGCAATCGTGAGATCGGCGGCTGCCGAGGTCTCATAATGAACCCCAGCGGCCAACGCGGTCTGCACGGCCTCTGCCGCGAAATTTGCCTTGGTCGCATAGGCATAGAGAAACCGCCCCGCGTAGTTGTTCGCTTGGCGCGCCACTTCGGCCCAAGCATACATACGCTCCACCTGAGCCGTAATCTGCGGGGTATAGACAACCTCCAACGGAGCGCCATAGTTCCGCGCCAACTCATTCAGGTTCAGGTGCCCGCCCAAGAACAATTCGCCCTCACGCCGCACCATAAAATCAGTGAGTTGACCCTCACCCGCGAACCCGAATTGATCCTGCATATAGTTGGTGTAGGTCTGCTGCTTCAATTGTACCAATGCCCTCCTCATCAGTGAGACGCCATGTCCGGCAATCTGCAATCTGCAATCTGAAATCTACAATGGTATGTTGCAACACCAGTGAGACGCCATGTCCGGCAATCTGCAATCTGCAATCTGAAATCTACAATGGTATGTTGCAACACCAGTGAGACGCCATGTCCGGCAATCTGCAATCTGCAATCTGAAATGGGTATGTTGCAACGCAAAACCAAGCCGCGAGGCCCATGCCTCCAGCAACAAATCATGAACATGAAAAAAGCCCCTGCGCCGACAGCAGGAGCCTAACGCGGATGCGTGCGGATCAGGCCGCTAACGCACAGGGCTACCCCAGCCCCTCTCAGGCCACAAGTCGGTGCAGTTGGGATGGCGCACATCGTGGGCGCATAAATTAGAATGAACGTCCATACTGCCTCGCTGTAGCCCACCCGGCACCGTCACATTCCATGCGGCTGATCACCCTTCGCGTGATCGCCACGACGGCGACATTCGTTTCGTGTTCGGTGTTGCGTGTTGCGCTGTGCCGGGTGCCTTCCCGGAACGCGAAACCCGTCACCAAAACGTAACGGGGGGCGCGGAACCATTGGTCGTTTGGCACGACCGGCAAGCATTATACCCCTATGCCCCCCCCATGTCAATAGCTTTTTTTGTTGCTTGCGCGTGGGGCGGAGGGGGAGCGCGAGGGAACCAGGTTCCCTCGCACACCCTAGCTACAAATTACTCACCAACCCCGGCTGAACCACTGTATAGCGGCTCTGCTGTCGCCCATCGGGATGGGTGACGATGATGGTGTACTCACCTGGGGGCAACTCCACGGCACCGTACCAACCATCAGCGCTCGCATGGATGTCACGCAGCCACTCGCCATTGTGGATCAGTGTGACCCGCGCATCGGGCACCATGGCACCATCCACCTCTGCGATGCCCTGAAGCATGCCATGGGTCGGATTGGCAATCCAGGGCCAATCAGGTGCCTGAGCCGGTTGTGCAAAGACGGTTGCCCGCAGTTGATCCATGAATTCGCGGCGCGTATGGAAGTTGCTGCCTGCAAAGGGCTTATCGTAGGAGAAGAAGGCTACGCCTGAGAGGACGCGGCCATGCTCGTCGGGCGTATGGGCACGCTGAATCTGGGCGATGTTCTGCTCACGGGTGTTCAACCACGAGCCAAGCCCCACGACGACCGCCCGCCGCCCGGTATGGTTGCGGCTAAAGTTGAGCCAGCCATTGTACCATTCGCGTGAACGCGGCACCCCTTCGGCAAAGTATTGCATTGGCAGCGCCACATCAATGATGCCCTCCTCCAACCAAGCGGGCCAATCCTGGAAGACCTGGCGATAGGCTGAAGAGTTGGGCCAATCGTGGGGGCTATAGGTTCCCAAACCGCCCCACGTAATCGTGGCTGCACTCACCTCAATAGTGGGCTTAATCGCCTTGGCCCGAATATAGAGCCGCCGGGCCAATTCGGTCACGCGGTCGCGCCGCCACTGACTCCACTCCGGGTCTGCTGGCTGCGGACGGCTATGGAGTGGGCGACCATGAGCCAGGTTGAAGCGCTCAATGCTCACCCGATTGTAGCCGTAGCTCTGCCCGCCAAAGCGGATATAATCCCAATGGATGCCATCAAGTTCAGGATAGGCCCAGAGCAGATGTTGTACCACCCGCTCGAGGTGCAGTACCGCCGCCGGATGGCCAAAATCAAAATCGCCCACCTGCACGCCCCCAAAGGTTGCCGTCGTCCAACGCTGCGGATCGGGAACATCAGGGCCATGGTGGGTGCAGACATGCTCCGGGTGGCCCCAGAGCGCATCGGCGCGGCGGCAGGTCACCGAGAGAACCAACCATGCATGGACGCGTACGCCACGGCTGTGGGCCTTTTCGATCAGATAGGCCAAGGGGTCAAATTCGTGTGCTGGTGCGAGGCGCGGATGCAGCGCCCGTGGTTCAATCGCGTTATTATACCAAGCATCACCATGGCGACGTACCTGCATAATAATGGTATTCGCCCCTGCACGCACGACATTCTCCACCAACTCGTCAACCTCAGCATGATTGTAAAAACCAGGGTTAAAACTGTCCACCCAAAAGGCCCGCATTTGTTGAATCGGAGCCTCTTGAGCTTGTACCACCGAAGGCGGCGGCGCAAGCCCAGCCAGCAGGACAACAACGATCAGCAGAGCAACAAAACCGTGGCGCATCGCAATTCCTTTCCTTGATGTGCCTCGCACCATTGGTTACAAGTGGGGCAAAACCACTTTACCCCACGGCACTCAATGCCGCGCATGGTGCCTTGAAGTCTGCTTATTGTCAACTTTGCCCCAATAATACCATTTACGATTGCCGATTGCCGATTGCCGAACATGGCGTCTCAATGAGCTTTCGCGTGCTTGATCATGCGGCATGTTCAAGGGTAATTGGTATAACACCATTTACGATTGCAGATTGCCGATTGCAGATTGCCGAACATGGCGTCTCAATGAGCTTTCGTGTGCTTGATCATGCGGCATGTTCAAGGGTAATTGGTATTAAGGTGTTGGCGGAGGTTCGGAAAGGGAATATGCAGCGATGAGGTTTGACACACCTCATAGCTGCATGTTACATTGCAATAGGCTTATAGGGCGTACAGATACCATGCAGCCCGCGCAGGAGCTGTGTTGCAAAGGAGCAGAACCGTGAGCGCACACCTGGGAACCGCTGAACGTCCACTGCGTGTGGCGATTGTCGGGGCAGGGCCAGCGGGCTTTTATGCCGCTGAGGCACTGCTCAAGCAGAAGGATTTGGTCTGTCGGATTGATTTCTTTAATCGTCTGCCTACACCCTATGGTCTGGTGCGTGAAGGTGTTGCGCCAGATCACCAGTCCATCAAAGCGGTCACGCGGGTCTATGATAAGTTGGCTGCGGGTGCGGGGGTACGCTACTTTGGCAATGTTACCTTTGGCCGCGATCTGCACCACGCCGATCTGAAGGCCCACTACGATCAGATTGTCTACGCCGTTGGTGCCCAGTCGGATCGCAAGATGGGTATCCCCGGTGAGGATTTGGCTGGCAGTATGCCCGCGACGATCTTTGTCGGTTGGTACAATGGCCACCCCGACTACCGTGAACTTAGCTTTAACCTCGATCACGAGCGGGTCATTGTGGTTGGTAATGGCAATGTGGCAATGGATGTGACCCGCATCCTCGTCAGTGACCCCGATGAGTTGGCTAAGACCGATATGGCCGATCACGCGATTGCGGCGCTGCGTTCGAGCAAGGTGCGTGAGGTGGTGATGCTGGGGCGACGTGGCCCCGCCCAGGCCGCCTTCACCAACCCTGAGTTGAAGGAGTTTGGCGAGTTGGCTGGCGTTGATGTTATTGTTGACCCCGCTGATCTCGCGCTCGATCCGCAGAGTGAGGCGAGCCTCGCCAATGATAAGACGGCGCTGAAGAATGTTGAGTTGCTGCGTACTTATGCTGCCCGTGGCGCAACGGGTGCGCCCCGCCGCATTGTGATGCGCTTCCTCGCTTCGCCCGTTGAGGTTCTCGGCGCTGACGGCCAGATGACAGCGGTCAAGGTGGAACGCAATCAACTCATCGAGAGCGCCGATGGCACCATGCGTCCCAAGGGCACTGGGAACTATGATACGCTTGAGGCCGGGATGATCCTGCGCTCGGTTGGCTATAAGGGCGTACCCCTGCCCGGCGTACCCTACAACAGCGCCAAGGGCACGATTCCCAACGTGGAAGGGCGCGTAACCGACCAAGAGAGCAATGCGGTCATCCCTGGTGAATATGTGGTCGGTTGGGCCAAGCGCGGCCCTTCAGGTGTGATTGGCACCAATAAGCCCGATGCTGCGGCTACCGTCGTGTCTATGCTGGCCGATCTACCCAACCTGCCCGCTGCCCCCGCCGATCGCGATGTCGCCACGCTCCTCGCTGAACGCGCTGTGGATGTCGTGACCTACGCCGACTGGAAGCTGCTCGATGCCCACGAGAGCGCCCAAGGCCAAGCCCAAGGTCGCCCCCGCGTCAAGGTGACCTGTGTCACCGAGATGATGGCGATTATCCACGCCGGGCGTAATACAGCGTAAGTGGCGTATTCCGTCTAAACCTAATACCTTTTAAATAGCGGTAGTTGTGACCTTAGGGATGGTTTCAGAAACAGCCTTTCAGCTTTACCGTTGGAGTGCCGACTTATGGTCTTCCAGTAAATAATCCGCTAACCAGACCTCGCAGATCTGGCATATCTATCAGGTCTAGTCCGTGCCGCGACACCGGATTAATTTCTGGAAGACCATTAGTCGGCATCCAGAGGTTGTCGGCGACCTCAGCCGACTAAAGTCGGCACTCCGTCGGAGGCCAAACTGTAAAATGGCATGAAACCTTCCCTTAGCCGCTTTGCGGCTTTGCGCGAGCTTATTTGAAAGGTATTGCTCTTAGAAGCTGTCTGAAAAGCTAGTGGTCACGGGTTGGAGTGCCGGCTTTAGCCGGCTGAAGCCGGCACTCCAACGCCAGTTCATGGGCTTTTCAGACAGTCTCCTAGCTTGGTGTGTATTGGTGGCGGCGAAGCGCCACCAATACACCGCTGACAGGCGTATGTTTATGTTAGCGCAGTTGCTCAAAGGCGCTGCCGCCGCCGGTCATGACAAAGAGCAAGTTAATAAGAATCCCGATCACCAAACTAATCGCAACCATGAGCAGGAGGTACATGGTGCGGCGGCGGATGAGGCGGCGGAATTCGCCTTGCAGGATGAGTTCGAGGGTCTCTTGGTGGGCGGCGAGCACGGTTTCGGCACGGGCTCCTTCGGCTTCGGCTTGGGCTAAGGTGGCGGCAACGTCGCTGAGTTCGCGGCAGCCACGGTTGTTGGCCACATGGCTCAGGGCCGCAAAGGGGCGTAGGCGTAGGTCGGCACCCACGGCGAGGGCTTCGTCCACTAGGTTTTGCATTGGTTCAAGGCGCGGGTTGGGACGCCGCACGTAGCGGCGCAGGATTGCAATCGGCGCTTCAAAGCTACCTAAGGCGACCCGCACGAAGGCGACAAAGCCGGGTGTGAGCCGCCGCAATGCGGCGGCTTCCCGTTCGCGGCGGATTTGCGGTAGCCGGGGCATGACGATGCCAAAGGTGAGGTAGGCGGCCAGTGCGCCCGCGAAGAGCATGAGGCGCTGGTTGCCGGTTGCGCCGCTGGCCAGGGCGAGGCCGATCAGCATGGCGGCACTGACTGCGCCAGCCACTTGGCCCGCAACGATCCGTCCGATGCCTGCAAAGCGGCTGGCGGCACTCGGAGCCGCGTAGCTCGGTTGGCGCGGTTGCAGCCGCGCCCCGAGCAGCGCCATGAAGGCGGCAGCGAGCGCCGCAAGATAGTAGGGTGCGCCGGGGGCAATGAGTAGACTAGGCATAATGGTTCTCCTGGGGGGTTAGTAGTCACTATCTTCCACTTGGGCCAGCAGGGTTCCGCCAACAATGGGCAGGGCGAGGGCCATGACAACGACGGTGCCAACAATGGCCCCAAGCGAACTGCTGTAGGCAAAGATAAAGCGTTCCCATTGGGTCCAGATGAGGTAAATGGCCATAAAGATACCGGCAAGGCCAATCGCAACGCCGCTGTAGCGCATCTGGGCCAATTCGGTCTGCGCTTCGTCGCGGCGCCGCTCGGAGAGTTGCAGGGCGCTGTAGGCGGCTTCGCAGCGTTTGGCTAGTACCTCTTGGGGTTGGCCAACCGAGGCCCCTAGGTGGTTGAGAAAGGTGGCGTGACGTTGCGAGGGGGTCTGGTCGGCGAGGGCAAGGACGACCTGCTGGGGCGTGGCGATGCCGCCACCACTGAGGGGCATGCCCTGGCGCGTGAGCAGGAATTGCCACTCGTCGCGCAGCGGTCCAGTTGGCATGTCGGCGCAAATGCGTTCGAGGGCCGGGCGCATGCCGGTGCCTGCACGCAGCAGTGCCCCGAGTCGCCCGACTGCCCCGGTGAGGTCGCGGTCGAGGGCGTTGATGTAGCGGTTGCGCGCATCCACGCTGATCACTGCGATGGCTAGGGCCGCAAGGGGGGCACCGAGTACCAGCGCAAGGCCCAAGGGGGCCAGGAGCACAAGCACCCCCGCAATGATGGTGGTAATCCCTAGGCCCCAGCCGGCCAATGTGCTGGCTGGGATGGTCTCTGGGGCCCAGAGTAGCGCCGGGTCGGGCCGTTCGGCCGCCGGGATGTGCTGGAGCGTCTGGTGGGCCTGGCGGGTGCGGGCCATGACGATCAGTGTGGCGATGCGCGGACGCAATAGAATCGTGATCACCATAAAGCCGAGGATTGCCAATGCGGGCATAACGGCATAGATGAGCCAAGCGGTCTCGGGGTGGGTGAGGTGGGGCGTGAGGTAGGGCATGGTGGGACTCCTTGAAGCGGTAGAGCGGTAGAGCGGTAGAGCGGTAGAGCGGTAGAGCGGTAGAGCGGTAGAGCGGGAAAGCGATAAAGCGGGAAAGCGATAAAGCGGGAAAGCGGGAAAGCGGGAAAGCGGGAAAGCGGGAAAGCGATAAAGCGATAAAGCGGGAAAGCGGGAAAGCGATAAAGCGGGAAAGCGGGAAAGCGATAAAGCGGGAAAGCGGGAAAGCGATAAAGCGGGGGAGCGGGGGAGCGGGGGAGCGGGGGAGCGGGGGAGCGGGGAAGCGGGGGAGCGGGGGAGCGAAGGGCTTAAGGGCGGATAGAAAATATATGCGTTTCCGCGTAAAAACCTCATTGCAACGCCAAGAATCTCGATTTCGTCGCCCCCTCTCCCGCTTGCGGGAGAGGGGGAAGGGGGGTGAGGGTCGAAGAGCGCATCCCCATCAGGAATCCGTAGGCATCCGCACAAAAATTCTTTCCGCCGTTAAAGGGCGAAGGGGCAGGAACTGCGGATAGGGCTTTGGGATGCCCCGGATGGCCCTCACCCCCTACCCCCTTCGGCAAGCTCTGGTTCGACAGGCTCACCAACCGGGCACCGCCTCTCCCACGTTGTGGGAGAGGGGCGAAGGCACCGCAGTTTTTTTGCGTTCCTTCATCCTTCATCCTTCATCCTTCATCCTTCATCCTTCATCCTTCATCCTTCATCCTTCATCCTTCATCCTTCATCCTTCA